>CAZPMW010000005.1:24654-49975 GCA_964587805.1 uncultured Elusimicrobiaceae bacterium | reverse complement strand
AACTTATGCCAGAGCATCTGGTTCGTTACTTCGTGGTGAAAAAGCACTTCCGCCGATTTGACGATGGTGCCCAATTCCTTCGGGCTTCTGTCCGCGGCGGCCTGCTTGTGTGCTAAGTATTTTTCTTGCGACGCGGCGCCCATCACCGTTTTAATAAACTCGCTGCCGCGGAATATGCGTATCGCGTCGTAGATGTTGCCCGGAAGATACCGCACGCGGTCACGTTTGCCCTCATCTTTGGTCAGCGGCTCGCCGTCGGTGA
This sequence comes from uncultured Elusimicrobiaceae bacterium, assembly GCA_964587805.1. GTDB lineage: Bacteria > Elusimicrobiota > Elusimicrobia > Elusimicrobiales > UBA9959 > YA12-FULL-51-18. The sequence continues at coordinate 49,713 of CAZPMW010000005.1, read as the reverse complement.
TGGTGCGCAGCAGGGCGTACAGGGCCAGATACGGGTTGGCGTCCGGACCTACTGACCTGATTTCAATGCGGGCCGAAGTTTCGTTGCCGGCCGGGATGCGTATCATCGCGCCGCGGTCAACCGAGGAAACCTTTATCTGGTTCGGGGCTTCGAAATGCGGATCCAGGCGCCGGTAGGCGTTCACGCTCGAGTTCAGGATAAGCGAAAGCTCCTGCGCGTGGTTGAGTATCCTGGAGATGGCGTCCCATGCCGTTTTCGACAGGCCGTCCTCACCCTTTTTATCGTGAAAGAGATTCTTTCCGTCTTTAAAGAAGGAAAGGTTGAGATGCATCCCGCTCCCGTTTACGCCTGACACCGGCTTCGGCAGAAAGGTGGCTGTCATCCCCATGTTGGCGGCGACCTGCCGGCAGACCAGCTTGTAGAGCTGGATCATGTCGCAGGCGCGCACGGCGTCCGCGTAGGAGAAATTTAGCTCAAACTGCGAGGGGGCCACCTCGGGGTGATCTTTTTCATTCCTGAAGCCCATCGCCCTCTGCGCCTCGGCGGCCGCGTCTATGAACATCTTCAGGCGGTCCAGGGGCAGGGAGTGGTAGTAGCCGCCTGTGGAAATAAGGTCAAAACCCTTTACTTTGTCATAGCTCTGCTCGGCGTTGAGCCCGTTAACCACGAACCCCTCCACCTCGGCGGCTACGTTCGCCGTGAGCCCCCGCGTCTTTTTGATTTCTCTGGTGAACTCCGCCAGGCGCGCCCTGAAATCGGACTCATAAAGGCTTTTATCGCGGTTCAGGACCGTGGCGAAGAGAATGATCTTGCCCGCGCCGAAAACATCTGAAGGAAGCCAGAAGATGCTGCCCCACTCTATCCCCAGCCGCAGGTCGGATTCTTTCTGCGCCGAAAAGCCGCGGATGGAGGAGCCGTCAAATGTCAGATTGTCGGCGGCTCTTAAAAAAAACTGCTTATCGTAGTCGAGCATGTGAAATCGCCCCTCGATGTCAGTGAAGCACAGGGTGACCGCTTTAACGCACTTTTCCTGCCGGAGATAAGCGCGGTACTTCTTCTCAAGCTCCGCGGCGGAGAGCTCCGCGGCCGCGTCGGCGGCCGCAAGGTTCATCGCCTCGAGCTCGTCGTAGGGTATCCTGAGAAAATTTTTAAGGACCACGGGCGCGGCTTGACAGGGTTTTGTCATAAATCCACCTCTTCGGTAAAAATCCATACAGCTAATATAAATATACAACAAAATGTATTAAAAATCAATACATATATGGTTATTGCCGGGCTATATGTAGGATTTGCGTTGCGAGGGGCAACTCGCGCCCGGCGGCGGCCGAAGGGGTGCCTGCGGCGCGGAGCCGCACAGAGGGCCCGCTTGCGTTTTAGGGGGGGCGGCTACACGTTGAATTTAAAGAAGCAGATATCGCCGTCGCGCATTACGTATTCTTTGCCTTCCGAGCGGATCAGGCCCTTTTCCCGAAGGGTCTTTTCGTCGCGGTGCTTGACGATGTCCTCGAACGAATAGATGTCGGCGCGGATAAAGCCCTTTTCGAAATCGGTATGTATGCGGCCCGCAGCCTGCGGCGCCTTCAGGCCGCGGCGCAGGCTCCAGGCGCGCACCTCGTCATCTGAGCCGGCGGTAAAAAAGGAGATTAGGTCCAGCAGCTTCTGCCCGGCCAGTATCATTTTCTCAAGCCCCGTGTATTCCTCTCCCAGATCCTTGAGAAACACGGCCCGTTCCTCATCCGGCAGCTCTACTATCTCGGACTCGATCTTGGCCGAAATTTCGACCAGAATAGCGCCGCGGGCCTTTAGGAAAGCGCGCAGCTTTTCCAGCACGGCGGCGTTGGGCGTCTCGGAGGTGTTGGCCGCGAAAAAAACCGGCTTAACGGTGAGCAGGTTGAAATCCCTGACCTCAGCCGCTGTGTAGCCCGCCTCTCTGGCCGGTTTGCCTTCGGCCAGCAGCTTTTTAATGTTTTCCAGCCTTTCCTGGCGGTTCTTGGCTTCCTTGTCGCCGGTGCGCACGGCCCCGGTATTCTTTTCCAGCATCTTGTCTACGGCTTCAAGGTCGGCCAGCAGCAGCTCGGTCTCTATCACCTCGATATCGCGTATGGGTTCAACCTCTCCCAGCACATGCACAACATCGGGGTTGTCGAACACGCGCACTACCTGTACAATGGCGTCCACCTCGCGTATATTGGCCAGAAACTTATTGCCCAGCCCCTCGCCCTTGGAGGCGCCTTTGACCAGGCCGGCGATATCCACAAACTTGATGTAGCAGGGGACTTTTTTGGGCGGCTTAAAAATTCCGAAAAGCGCGTCCAGTCTCTTGTCCGGCACCGGCACCACGCCCACATTGGGGTCGATTGTAGTGAAAGGGTAGTTCGAAGAAGCCGCGCCCGCCTTCGTCAGGGCGTTGAAGAGCGTAGACTTGCCGACATTGGGCAGACCAACTATACCTATTTCCATTATTTTGTCCTTGTTCCGTCCCGCGCCGGGGCCGGCCTATTTCTTCTCTATGGAAATGAACGGCACGCCGGCTCCGACATAGCCGGGCAGAACGCCGTTCCACTTTTCAATAGCTTTCAGCTGGGCGTCAACTTTCCTGAGTTCGATGAGCGACGGTGTCACCTGCTCGCGCTGCATGCGGAGGGCTTCGGCTTCCCCGCGTGATTTGGCTATCTGCTGTTCGGCGTCGCGCTTGGCCTTCAGTACGAGCTTCTCGGACATCATGGCCTGCTGCTCGGCTACCTGCTTGTCTTCTACGGCCTTTAGAAACTGTTCAGTAAAATCAAGGTCCACTACGGAGATGTCCGTGACTATGATTTCCTGCTTCATCAATTTTTCTTTAGAGGTCGTGTTTATCTCCTCTACGAGGAGATTCCTGTCGGCGATGATCCTTTCCGCCGAGAACTTCGCCGCGATGGATTTAAAGATCTCCTGCACAGTGGGGTCCACTACGGTGTTCACATAATCGGGGCCCAGGTTCCTGTAGATGCTGATGGCGGTGCCCTTCTGTATGCGGTGATTGACTACGAGGTGGGCGTTCATCGTCTGCAGATCCTTGGAAAAAGCCTGCGTCTTTATGTCGGCGCGCCGTATCTGAATTGAGAACTTGATGATGGAGTCGACGAGCGGAAGCTTCAAGTGAATGCCCTCCTCATAGGAGTCAGAGATCCTGCCCAGCCGCGTCTTGAGTGCTACTTCGCCTGGTGATACGATGAAATATGAGCCGAACGCCAGCACTATGACGGCGAATAAGATCACCGCCGCCGCGAGTCTGCCGGTAATATCTTTTTCCATTTTAAGTCCTCCAAAATATTTCGCCTTTAGCTCTTTTAGCAGGGCGTCAATGTCAGCCGGGTCCATGTCCATAGTAAATTATACCTATTATGCGCGCTGATCCGGGCGTTGTTCGCTCGCCGCCGCTTGCCCCGGCCCGCGTATTAATTAAAATGGCCTGAAAAGAACACCAGCCCCTCGACGATATCGGTTATGCGGTGTTTCTCTCCGGTGTCCAGGACAAAGCGGCCCCTGACCGTATCGCCGCAGACTCTGACGCGCTCAAAGCCGTAGCTGTCCGAAAAGATGGTGTGTTCGTGCTTTCTGAAGGGGGCGATTATTGCGGCTACCAGGTCGGCGGGGGCGCCGCGAACGACATGACGGTCCCAATGCGGAACGCGCCGGATCCTGGGCAGGCGAGGAGCTGGCGGCCAGCCGTAAAAGCGGTCAGGGTGGGCCAGGAGAGAGATGGAGAAGGGGTTGTCTATCCGGCAATGCACGTCGACTACGTATCTGGGATGGCCGTGCCTGTCAGGGGCGCCGACGGTGACGGACACCCGCAGCGGAATGCCCAGCCTGTCTCCCTCGTAGACATGGCGCAGCCCCGTGAGTCCCCAGCGCGGCGCATATGGTTCGCCCGTAATGAACGAAAATCCTTCCAGCGTGAACTCCCGCTGCGAGTCCAGTAGCAGGATCAGGGAGAGCGCGCCGGCGATGATCATCAGGGCGAAGCAGGCTGTCTGGAAGCCTGAGCCGGACCATTTCAGGTCGCCGGCGCTCAGAACGGTCATGGCGACGCCGAAGAGCGTGATAAGGAACGCGCTCCCTCCCAGGAGCATCCTCCGTGCGCCGGTAAGGGGCTTCCAGGCGCCACGCCTTTTGAGATAAGACGCAAGGCATCCGCCGGATCCCAGCGCGACCATAATGGAGGCCCCGGCGTAAAGCAAAAATCCGCCGCCAGGAGGAGCGACCAACAGATTAATGCCGCCGACGATCATCGCCAGCGACAGAATCAGCAGGGCCGCTATCCGGTAATCCCGGCGCACCAGGATCGTGCTTTTTTCTTTATGTTTCATCATTCGTCGCCGTTTTCACAGGCCGCGCCACATGAGGGCTCTAGTCCCAGCCCATTTCATCCAGCGGGTCCTGCTCCTTGAGAGGTGCCTTAGCTGCAGAGTGTTGGTGCTGCGGCGCGGCAGGCTTCGGGGCCCGTGTTTCCCGAAGCGCCGGGGTCGCCGCCGGCAGAGGGCTGCGCGCCGTTTCCGGTTTCGAGATAAAGTGCGCGGGGATGGCCCAGTTCCGGCCTATCCGTATGGCGGACAGCTGGCCCTTTTTAACTTTTTTAAATACAGCTATGCGCGAGACGCCCATCAGCGCCGCAGCTTCCGGTATAGAGAGAAATTGCCTGTCTGTCGCCACGGTGCGCACCTTCTTGGCTAGTCGCTTGCTGCTGTTAACCTAGGTTAACCAGTGCTAATTATAGCATAAGCGGGATAGCGGCGCGCCTTAATCCTCTGCCGGCGCGTTCTCTCCATCAGCGCCCGAATGGTTAACACAGGTTAACCAGATGGCAGCAGAGGGGCGCCTCTCTCATGCGATTGCTGTAGTAAAATTTATATAATACTATAAGAGCCGGAACGGGGCGCATGCGCCTCCGGATTGTAACTATGAAGATCTTGATTCTGGGCGGCACAAGCTTTTTCGGTAAAGAGGCGGCGCGGCTGCTTCTGAATAACGGCCATCAGGTCACGGTTTTTTCAAGGCGGGCTCCGGCGGAGGGCCTGCCGCTTGATATCGTACAGACCCGCGGCGACAGAACGGTTGAAGCCGACCTTGTGCGGATGTCAACCCAGGTCTGGGACGCCGTCATAGACAATATCTGTTACACGGCCGATGACGCCAGAAAGGCCGTGCGGGTGTTCAGCGGCCGCACCGGATTATATATTTTCACAAGCTCAGCCTCGGTTTACTCTCTCCTGCAGGGCGCGACCGCTCCTTACAGGGAAGTTCAGGCGGAAGCTCTGCAAATAAAGACGGATCTCGCTAATAAACCCTATTACGCCTATGCGCTGGGGAAGTATGAGGCGGAGAAAGCCTATCTGGCCGCTGCGCGCGAAAAAAAATTCCCGGCCGTGATCATCCGGCCGCCGGTAGTTGTGGGGCCCGGCGACCCGACGCTGCGCGCCTATTCGTACTGGCTTCGCCTGAGCGACGGCGGGCCGCTGATACTCCCCAATCCTGCGGTTTCAGCGAGATATATTTTCTCCGGGGACCTGGCCCGCGCTTTTGAGCTGCTGGTAGGGTCCAGGGACCTTTACGGGCAGGTTTTTAATCTCGGGGATTCCGCCGTGATAAACCTGGAGGACTTCGTAAAGCTTTCCGCCCGCGTACTGCATAAAGAGGCGGAAATACTGGCGCCCGACCATGCCTGGCTGAAAAGCAAGGGCTTTAATTTTGAAGCCTCTCCGTTTTCCGGCCAGGCCGATTTTATAGTGGATATCTCCAGGGCTGAAAAGGCTCTCGGCTGGCGCTCCGCGGAGATGCACCATTGGCTGGAAGAAACAATAAGCTGGTTTTTCCTGAAGTACATGGGGCCCATGCCGGGGAACTATGCCTCCAGGCAAAAGGAACTTGAGCTGGCGCAGCAGTGGAAGACGAGGAACCTATGAAAAATAATATTGCGGGGCGCGCGAAAAAAATAAAGATCCTGCTTATGGACGTAGACGGCGTGCTTACCGACGGGAAGATGTATTACCTGCCAGGCCATGACGGCAAGATGGTGGAGTTCAAGGCCTTTCATTCGCTGGACGGCATCGGCCTGCGGCTTTTAAACCAGTTCGGGGTCCGCACCGGAATTATTACGGGGCATGAATCCCCGGGCACGGAGGGGCGCGCGGGGGCTCTGGGCCTGAGCTATGTCTATCAGGGCTTTCTGTCAAAACTTGGCCCGCTGAAGGAGATACTCAGGGACGCCGGCCTCAGTGAAGAGAACGCTGCGTATATCGGCGACGACTGGACGGATATTCCGGTGCTAAAGCGCGCGGGGCTGGCCTTCGCTCCCAGCAACGCTCTGCCGGAAGTAAAGCGCGTTGCGCATTTTATCACGAAAAAAGCCGGCGGAGAAGGGGCTGTCAGGGAGGTCTGCGATTTCATACTCAAAAGCCAGGGCCTCCGGGGAGAAGTTATGCGCTGTGTAGAGACCGCGCACTGGCCCTCCCAGGTGAAGCCGGCGATGAAGGTTGTTTCAAAATCCGTAAAAAGCGGGGGGAAGCGATGAAAAGAATATTGACGGCGTGCGTCCTGACTGCGCTGTTCTGCCCGCAGGTTGCGGCGATGGCGGACGACGATCTGCTGGACGCGGAGATCTCCACGGAAACGGCGAAGATCGACGAGGCCGCGGCGGACGAAGACGCCCAGGCTGATATCCAGGAATCGGACGAAGATCTGGCTGGCTTCGTGCAGGACTACGTCGGCAGGGACAGCTCATTAAAGGGCGGGTTTTTTATCGAAGACGGCGGCGCCGGCAGGATACTTAAGCTTAGTCTTGAGAGCGTTATTAAAAAATCCTTCGAAGGCCCGGATAATTCCAGGGTCATGGAGGCAGTGTTTAAGGGCCCGGGTGGCAAAAAATATACCGTGTTGTTCTACATCCAGAGCGCAGGTTTCGGCGGAATAGATATTTTCAAGATAGCGCTGAAGCAGACGGCACAGAAAAAAGAAGAAAAACCCAAAAAGAAATAGGAGGTCCGGAGTGCTGCCTTACCTTACCGCTTTCGGCGCCGGCGTAATGTCTTTTTTTTCCCCCTGCGTCCTGCCGCTGCTGCCGGGCTATTTTTCTATGCTGTCGGGGTTTTCTGCCGCCGAGCTGTTGGAAGGGCGGGAGCGGGCGGCAGCGAGAAAAGTAGTGCTTAACGCGCTGGCCTTTGTCGCAGGATTTTCGCTGGTTTTCTCGCTGATGGGCGCGGCCGTAACCGGTATAGGCGCTCTGCTGGCTGACCACAGGGCGCTGCTTTTAAAGATTTTCGGGGCTATGATGGCGCTTTTTGGCGCGCATATGACCGGCCTGGTCAACCTCAATCCGCTGAACTACGACAAACGATTTTCAATGAGGGCGCTCGGCGGCGGGTACACCGGCTCTTTCCTTATGGGCGGCGCGTTCGCGCTGGGGTGGTCGCCATGTATCGGGCCGATACTCGCCGGCATCCTCTCCATGGCCGCAGTTTCCGGTGATTTCTGGAAAGGCGGGACCCTTTTGCTGGCTTATTCGGCCGGCCTGGCTTTGCCGTTCATCGCCGCGGCCTTCCTTACGGCCAGGTTCTTCGCTTTAGTCAGCAGGTTTAAAAAAGCCCTGCGCTGGGTGGAGGTTATCGCCGGCGTCCTGCTGATAGGCGTAGGCGTTCTCCTCTTCTTTGACCGCCTGATGTTTATTGATTAAAAAATAGGGACGAGTCTCAAATGAGGGGGCGCTTTCCTGAGCGCGCTCTCCGGCCTTATAGCTTTCTTGACCCGGGCTTTACAAGCGGCAGGTTCTTAGCGCAAAGCGGACAGTCCGAGGCGCTGTAGGCCGTGAAATCCAGCTTCAGTAGGCTGGCGGACGGGAAATAGAAGGATCTATCTCCCATGCGGTTGACGATTGAAAGCGCTCCCAGCACTTCAGCCCTGGCCTTTTTTGCCGTCTCGAACACTTCCATGGTGGACTTGCCGGTGGTGAAAACATCCTCCACGATCAGCACTTTCGCGCCGGCCGGCAGGAAAAAACCCCTGCGCAGGGCCATCGCGCCGCTCTCCCGTTCGGTGAACATGAAATTCACGCCGAAGGCGCGCGCGGTCTCATGTCCGATGATCAGCCCGCCGAGCGCCGGCGAGAGTATGAGGTCCGGCTTCGGGCCCTTCCAGGCTCTTTTCAGGTCCGCTCCCAGTGAGGAGGCTTTCGCGGTGTCTTTAAGCGCCAGGGCGCATTGCGCGTAGTTGGGGCTGTGCAGCCCGGAGGAGAGCAGGAAGTGTCCCTCCAGCAGGGCCCCGCTCTTTTTGAGGTACGCGTGTACCTTTTTCTCTTTAACAGTCATTGTATGGCCTCCAGTATTTCCAGCGCGGCCAGGGCGGGATCTGCCGCCTGAAGCACCGGTCTGCCTACCACTATGAAATCCGCGCCCGCCTCCGCCGCCTGAGCGGGAGTCATCACGCGTTTCTGATCCTCCGCCCCGCCCGTCCCCTGCCTTATGCCTGGCGTTATGATCTTCAGCTTCGCGCCGAAACGGCGTTTAAGGGCTGAGGCTTCGTGAGGCGAGCAGACCAGGCCGTCTGCGCCGTTCTTCGCGCCCAGGCCGGCCAGGCCGAGGATCGTTCTTTCAATACCGTGTTTGAATCCGGCGCGGGAGAAAGATTTACGGTCGAAACTTGTCAGCACCGTGATACCCCAGAGCAGCGGCCTTTTCCTTAGTCCGGCCGCGGCTTTCAGCATCTCCTCGCCTCCGGAGAGGTGCAGCGAGACGGAGTAAACGCCCAGGCCGGCCGCGCTTCCAACGGCGTTCCTGACGGTGTTGGGTATGTCATGGAATTTAAGGTCCAGAAAAACCCGCCCGCCGTATTTGTGTACCAGGTCCACGGCCCTGGGGCCGGCGAGAGTGAAAAGACTGGAGCCTACTTTGTATATCAGCGGAAGACCTTTAAGCTTTTTAAGGATCAATTCCGCGCTTTTAAGATCAGGCGTATCAAGCGCCACTATCAGTTTTGTTCCCGGCATAATAAGTTCCCGCGCCCCCTACTTCTTAGCTTCCTGCCGCGCTTTTTCTTTCGCCGCGAACCCGCTCCTCTCAAGATATCGCAGTATGTCGCGCACGAGGAGAGGGCCTTTATAGATGAGCCCGGAATACACCTGGATAAGATCCGCGCCCAGCCTGAATTTCTCCGCGGCAGAGTGCCCGTCGCAGATGCCGCCCACCCCTATCACCGGCACGCGGTTGCCCGCGAGCGCTCTCACGCGTTTCAGCATCGTATTGGAAATCTCGCGGAGCGGCAGGCCGCTGAGGCCGCCTTCGTACGATCGCCAGCGCTCCGGGATATGCCCGCGCCGGACCGTGGTGTTGGTCGCTATCAGTCCGAGCCCGTGGTCCGCGGCCGCGCTGACCAGCTCTTCCAGTTCCGCGTCTTCCAGCTCGGGGGAGATCTTGATAAAAAGAGGCTTTCGGGTTTTTTGGCCGTGCATGAAGTCCAGCAGCGGGCCAAGAAGGCCCAGCAGTCGGTCTTTCCTGTGCAGTTCACGCAGCTTCAGGGTATTCGGGGAGCTTATGTTGAGCGCGAAATAATCGCCGAAGGGATACAGGACCTTCACCGCTTCCAGGTAATTTTTAGGCGCCTCATCCAGCGGGCAATCGGCGTTCTTTCCGATGTTGAGGCCAAGCGGCACACCCGCGGGGCCAAGCTTTTCCAGTGTTCTGGCGGCTTCGTAAGCGCCGGCGTTATTGAAGCCCATGCGGTTTATGATGCCTTGCTGGTCGCGGAGGCGGAAGAGGCGCGGGTGCGGGTTTCCGTTCTGCGGGCGCAGCGTTATGGTGCCCAGCTCCAGAAAACCGAAACCCAGGCCGGCCAGTATCAGTGGCACCTCGCAATTCTTATCGAAGCCTGCCGCGAGTCCTATCGGGTTTTTGAACCGGAGGCCGGCCACCGTGAGAGGGAGGTCCCTGCCCCGCGTCAGCAGGGTCACCGCCAGCCGCGCAGGCTGAACGCTTTGCAGCGCCCTGGCGCCCCTTATAACTACGTCATGCACCGTCTCAGGGTCGAAGGCGAACAGCAGCCGCCGCAGAAATTTTCTGTATAAGAATCCCATAAATGATGCCTTAGATCGCGCGCCAGCCCGGGTAATTCTACATATTTAATCGCCGCGCCGGGGAGTATGGACCAAAAACGCGCGGCTGACCAATATGGCCCTTTACGCCGCGCAGCCAGATATCGGCCTGCCAGCTTTGAAAACGAACCGGCCGCCTACTATTGTCGCCGCGGCGCGGCCCTTAAGCCGGCGCCCTATGAACGGGGAATTAGCTGATTTGGAATAAAATCCGGGGCCAACTCTGTACTCGGCGCGCGGGTCCACCAGCGTGAGGTCGGCGTCCATGCCGGGCGCGAGCCCGCCTTTGTTCACAAGCCCCAGTATGCGGGCGGGGTTCGCGCTCATCACCTCGGCCAGGCGTAGCCTGGAGAGGCGGCCCGTGTGAACGAGCTCCGTTAGCGCTAATCCCAGCATGGTCTCAAGCCCTATGACGCCGAAAGGGGCTTTCAGCAGGCCCTTCTTTTTTGCGGCCTCAGTATGCGGGGCGTGGTCGGAGGCTATGACGTCTATATCTCCGCAGGCCAGGGCCTTTTTCAGAGCCGCCCGGTCGGCGGGCTCCCGCAGCGGCGGTTTCATTTTAAAGGCGGCGCTTCTGACATCACCGCAGGTGAGGGTGAAATAGTGGGGGCAGGTCTCTGCCGTAACTTTAATGCCCGCTTTTTTAGCCGCCGCGACCAGTTCCACGCTTTCAAGGCAGCTCAGGTGCTGAAGATGAAGCGCCGCACCGGCGGAGCTCGCGGCCAGCAGATCGCGCAGGACCATGAAGACCTCGGCTTCGCGCGGGATGCCGGGGAGATTCAGCCGCCGCGCGCGGGCGCAGTCATGCATAACGCCGGCTCCGGTAAGCGAGAGCGATTCAGCGTGCTCCAGCAGCGGGATCTTCAGGGCTTTTGCCAGCCTGAGCGCCCGCTTAAGCAGCCCGGAGTCGGAGACGCAGGCGCCGTCGTCCGTGAAAGCCAGCGCGCCGGCTGTTTTAAGAGCCTTAAGATCTGCCAGCCCGCGCCCGGCGCGGCCGAGCGTGACAGCGGCCGAGAAATAGACGTTCACCGGCAGGCCGGCGGCTTTGGTGGACAGTCGCCGGATAAGCGCAGGGTTATCGGCCGGAGGCTCTGTGTTGGGCATGGCCAGTATGGAGGTGATCCCGCCTGCGGCCGCGGCAGCGGCAGCGCTGGAAAGATTCTCCGCGCGCTCCATACCCGGTTCACGGGTGTGGACATGCATATCGATTATTCCCGGCATGAGCCAGAGGCCGGAGGCGTCATAAACACTGGTCCCGTCGTCCTGCGGCGCCAAACCGGCCGCCGCGGATTCAATGCGACCGCCCGCTATCAGCAGGTCCAGCTTCGCTTCGAACCCGCGCCGCGGGTCTATTGCCAGCGCGTTTTTAATAAGGAGTTTAGGCATTTATGCTTCGCCCGGCGCTTCGGCCGGCAAGCGGATATAGTGCGGACAATGACCTATCTCTTGCCTCTTCTTTTTTTCCCTTCTTTCAGGAAATAATACAGGCCGGACATAAACAGCGCCGCCGCCACCATCCACCCGGGCCTTGAAAAAGTCTTTTTCACCACCGGGGGTTCGCTGGCCGCTGCGGCGTCTGCGGCGGGGGCGGATACCTTTGGCGGGGCGGCAGGCTCCCGATTGTTCGTCTTAGCGTCTTTGGCGGGTTCTTGTTTAAGTGCCGGCCCCCCGGCCGCCTTTTTTAAATCAGCCATGAAAGGAGTGAGCGTGACCGGCTGCGGCTTGCAGGCGTCGGATGCTTTTCCGCAATCAGCGTCGGCATATGCGTCGGTGGCGGAAAAGAATATGCAGACGGTAAGGAGAAGGAGGAAACTCTTCATTTTACGCTCCGTTGAAAGACGACATCTCTTCAAGGGATTTCTTTTTGCGGGCCGGCGGGTCCTCGTCGGCGTATCCCACGCTGAACATTACTTCGGCTTTGCAGCCGGCCGGTGCGCCTACCGCTTTGGCGGCCGCCTTAGCGTTGAACCAGCCGAGCCAGCAGGTGGCGAGGCCCTGCTCCTCTGCCGCGAGAGCGAAGTGCTCGCCGGCGATGCCGATATCCATTAGACGGAAATTGGTGTCGCGTACCTGGTTTCCAAGCCAGGCCGAGAGCTTCCCCTTCCGGGCCAGCACTACTACCAGCGCTCCGGCCTGAGCGGCGAATTTGCACGGGGAGTAAATGCCGGAAAACGCGGCCTCCGCCAGCTTTTCTTTCAGCGAGGGGTCGTTCACTACGACAAACGTAAAGGGCTGCGCGTTGCAGGCCGAGGGGGCCAGCCGCGCCGCCTCAAGGCAGGCCAGCAATTTTTCTTTCTCTACCGGAAGCGGCTTGTATCTGCGTATGCTGCGCCTTCTGGAAATTAGCTTAAGGAAAGGGGTTTCTTGCATAGGATATATTGTATAAAAAACTAGTTATAATGGATAATGCCCCAGGCGGACACAGCGGGCCGATGCGGCCACGCCGCCGGGTTTTAGGAGGATGTATGAACGATTGGGTCAGGGAAGCCCCGATAGCCGTGACGGTATGCGACAGTGAAGGAAAAATAACGGAGATGAACCTCAGGGCGGGGAGAACTTTTGAGAAGAGCGGCGGCCTGTCTCTGATCGGTTCCGACCTGCTCTCCTGCCACCCGGAGCCGGCGCGAACCAGGCTGAAAAAAATGCTTTCCGTCCCGCCGGAGGCCCCGGGAGTTTATACGATAGAGAAGAACGGAGTGAAAAAGCTGATCTATCAGTTCACCAGGCTGGAGAACGGCCGCCCCGCGGGCCTCGTGGAGCTGTCCCTGGAACTGCCCGCCGAGGTGCCGCACTTTATCCGAAAATAGCTGACAGACCGCTTATTTGCCGCGGTGCAGCGCCTGCCTCGGCTGGACGCCGCCTTTCGAGGCTTGGCTAAAATGAAGGGCGTCCCGCTCCAGCGCCGCGTCGACTTGACCGGATGGCTGCTTCAAAACTTCCGTCAGATAGGTCCGCAGCAATTCCCGAAGGCGAGCGCGGGAAATAGCGTGGGTCTGGCCTGTCCTGCCGTAGAGCCAGTCGCTGAAATCCAGAAAGGCGTGAAAGGGCGAGGGCCCGCAGCGGAGAAGCTTCGCGGTTTCGGCGAAGACGCCGCTGTTCGCTATCAGGTCCCAATACCTGGCGAAGCGGCGCAGCCTCTGCATGGTAAAAAAATCCAAAAGTTTATTCTGGCGCAGCTCGTACGGTGGATAGGGGCTGTAAACCATGCCCCATTCTTCGTCGTGCCTGGCTATAGGCGCGCCGCGCAGCTTTTTGAGCGTCCCGACCTGTATCTCATGCGGGCCCAGCGCCGTCAGCCTGTCGAAGCCGGCCGCAAATCCCGCCAGATCTTCGCCGGGCAGACCTATAATGAGGTCCGCGTGAAGATGCACGCGCGTCTCGCGGCGCAGGCGGACGAGATTCTTTTCAACGGCGGCGTTATCCTGGCGGCGGTTAATGCGGGCTGCCACTGCTTCGTCGAAGGTCTGTACGCCGACCTCGAACTGGAGGGAACCCGGAGGGAATTTTTCGATAAGGGCGTAAAGCTCTTGCGGGAAACGGTCGGGGACCATTTCAAAATGCAGAAAGAGCCCGGCTTCCGCCCTGTCCAGAAAAAATTTCAGAACGGCGCAGGCGCCGCTAAGATCGAGATTGAACGTGCGGTCCACGAACTTGAAGCGCCGCGCGCCGCGGTTCAGCAGCTTTTGCCACGCCTCGAACAGGCGCTCAGGCGCGAACGCGCGAACCGGCCCGCCCACCGAGGAAAGGCAGAAATCGCAGGCGAACGGGCAGCCCCTGGACGCCTCGGCGTAGATCACGCGGCCGGCGATATCTTCATCCGTATAGAGCTCATAAGGCAGCGCCAGCGAATTCAAGTCCGGAGCGGCGGCCGCTATGATCTTTTCTCCCGGCGCGTTCCCCGACAGCACCTGCCGGGCCAGCTGCGCAAAAGCCAGGTCCGCCTCTCCGGTGATAACAAAATCCGCGTCATGCGCCAGGCCCTGCTCCGAAGTTTCATGGCTGATTTCCGGACCGCCAAGAACTATTGTCAATTCCGGCCGCAGGCGCCTGAGCTCAGCCGCCAGCCTCGCGCATTCCGCGGCGTTCCAGACATAAACTCCGAGGCCGACGATCTTCGGCTTCAGGGAAAGAACAGCCTCAGCCATCTCCGCGGTGCGAAGGTCCGCGTCAAATTCAAGGATCTTCGCCCTGGGCGCCAGTTCCCCGAGATTGGCCATCAGGCAGCGCAGCCCGAAGGAAGAGTGGGCGTAGCCGGCGTTTAGGGCGATGAGGACGATATCTGTCATTGCGTTGCCGGAGTGAGCCGCGCGCCTGCGCCGCCTATATCACGTTCGTGCGCTGGAATTTGCGGGCTATCTCTGCTGGAGAGATATAAAACAGCGTGGGGCGGCCGTGCGGACAGTGAAAACTGTCTTTGGCGTCCTTCAGGTCTTCTATAAGGCGCAAAGCTTCCTGCGGCTTTATCCGGTCGTGCGCCTTTACGGATTTTTTGCAGGCCATGGTGGCCACGATATTTCTCTTCAGGTCTTCGGAGGCTTTTTCCGGTTCGCCCAGCACCTCGGCCAGGTAGCCCAGGAACTCATTCAGCGCTTCGGGCGTGAAATAGAACAGCGCCGGGGTAGAGCGCAGGCGGATCGTGGTCTGGCCGAGCCGGTCTATCTCAAACCCGGCCTTGTCCAGCCAGTCTTTCCATTTCAGTACCGTCTCAATCTGCGAGCGGGAAAGTTCCGCCGAGACCGGCAGCATCAGCGGCTGAACCCGTATCTCGCCCTTAGATAGCTCTTCCATGTATTTTTCAAACAGGATCCTCTCCTGCGCCGCGTGCTGATCCATTACCAGAAGGCCGCCGCCGGACTCGAAAAGGAGGTAGCTTCTGGCTATCTGGCCCAGATAGGAGACGGGAGGCAGATACCAGTTCGGCACCCCGTCGTTCTCCCGCGCGACCGGCTCCAGCTGCAGGGCCTCCTGGCCGAAGAGATCCGGTCCGTCAGCCGCATGCCGGATATCTTCTCCCGGTTTGTCCGCCGCAGCGCCTGAGGCGGCGGGTTCGGCGGAGGCAGACGCCCCGGCTTCTGGAATTCCGTTCAGAGCGACGGACGCCGTCTGCTTGCGCAGTATCTCGCTGTATACGGTGCCGGAGACCTTTCGGAAAACGTCGCTGTCGGAAGCGAATTTGACATCTTTCTTCTGCGGATGTATGTTGACGTCGAAATCCGAGGGGTTGAGGTCCAGGAACAGCACGCAGGCCGGGTGTTTGTCGCCGCGCGACGTTCCGTAGCCGCGGTAAAGCGCCTGCTGTATCACGCGCGAAGACACCGGCCGTTTATTTACGAAGAAATGCTGGTTGATCCGCGTGGCCGAAAGGGCGTCCGGCTTTGAGATGAGGCCGTACACGGAGACGGCCGGGTTCCTGCCCTCAATTTTTATAAGCCCCCGGCTTATATTCTTCCCGAATATCGCCGCGGCCCGGTCCCTGAGCGCGGCCCAGAAATCGTCCCCGCCCGGCGGCAGAGACAGAATTTCGGAGCCGTCTATATTAAGCGTAAAACCGGCGCTAAGGTTGGCCAGGGCGGCCTCTTCGACGGCGCGTACCAGGTGGGCGCGCTCGGACGGCTCGCTCTTCATGAATTTAGCCCTGGCCGGCGTATTGAAAAAAAGGTCCGTGATCTCCACCGTGGTGCCCTTAACCGGGGGGGCGCTGGCTTCGGAGAGTATCTTCCCGCCTTCCCCTGAGATAAAGCTGCCCTCCGGGTCGCCCTGTCTGCAGCTTGTGAGGGAGAGCTTAGAGACCGCGAATACCGAATACAGGGCTTCGCCGCGAAACCCGAACGTGGCGATCTTGTCCAGGTCGGAGAAATTCCGGATCTTGCTGGTGGCGTGTCGCCCGACGGAAAGCTTCAGGTCCTCAGGGGCCATGCCTTTGCCGTCGTCGCGCACCCGGATGAGGCTCTTGCCGGCTTTTTTAATGTCAACGTTCACGCGCGCGGCGCCCGCATCAAGCGCGTTTTCAAGCAGCTCTTTCAGGACCGAGGCAGGCCGCTCTATAACCTCTCCCGCGGAGATCTTTGCGATAACTTCTTCGGACAGCAGGTGTATTTCAGCCATAAGAAGATTTTACCTTTTTAACAGGATAAAATAAGTTCGCGGCTAGGTAAGCCTGGCCGTCAGAGCGAACAGGTTGATCAGCCCGTGGAGCAGGATGTTGACCGGCAGGCGCCGCTTCTTTTCATAGACATAGCCAAGCAGCAGGCTCACGGGGAAGACGGATAAGGAGGCGGCTCCATGGGTAACGGAGAAGAGAACGCTGGCGGCGAACAGGGCCCGCAGGAAGCCGAGCCTTTTCCGCAGAGCGGTGTACACTATCCTGCGGAAGAACAGTTCTTCCCCTATGGGGGCGAGAATACAGAAGCTGAAAAGGAGCAGACCGAACCTGAGCGGAGAGCCGCCCATGATATTCCTGGCCGCCGCGTATAATTCTTCCCTGGCGACTGAATTCACGACCGCGCCCTGGCCGCCGGAGGGATGGAACACCAGCATGGCGGTCAGAAGCATGGCGCCGATCAGCAGCAGATAAACCGCGAAATATTTCAGCGCGCACAGCGCATCGCTGCCTGCGTTTGCGCTCCAGTCTTTCCAGACTGCGGCAACATCCGCTCCCTGCTCTTTAAGGACCTTCAGGCACAGGAGAATGTAAACCGTTCCCTGGATAAGGGATATCGCTTCTGTCGCGTCCAGGCTGAACCCCAGCAGCTTGTTGAAAACAAGGAGCGCGGCGATAGTCAGCGTCAGGGTGATCGCCGCAGTGAATAAAAAAAGCTCAAATAGATATCGGTATGAGTCGCAGGCGGATATTCCTGAAAAAGAATCGTGTTCGTTCACGGTGTCCGGCTATTTGAGGCGCTGTTTCCACTCTATGATGGTGTGCAGTGCCTGGAGGGGGCTCAGCTTGTCAGGCTCGCAGAGTTTTATCTCGTCCAGGACGGGATGTTCGGAAAAGATGGGGAGCAGCGGGGCCATGGTCTCTTCCGAGCCGGCGACATCGATGTTGCCCTTGGTTTCCAGAACGCGGAGTATTTCTTTGGAGCGCCGGATAGCGGCGTCCGGCAGGCCGGCCAGCTGCGCCACGTGGATGCCGTAGGATTTATCCGCGGGCCCGGGAACTATTTTGTGCAGAAAGACAACTTCGGTTTTTCCGGCCGCGCCGGTCCATTCTTTAACCGACACGTTAAAGTTCTTTATGCCCGGGAATTTCTCGGCGAGCTCGGTCAGCTCGAAATAATGGGTGGCGAACAGCACTTTGGGGCCGCCGCCGGCTTTGTAAAGATGTTCCACAACGGCCCAGGCTATGGAAATGCCGTCGAAAGTGGAGGTGCCGCGCCCGACCTCGTCCAGCAGGATGAGGCTTTTCGGAGTGGCCAGTCTGAGTATAGAGGCGGTCTCCCGCATCTCTACCATGAAGGTGGACTCGCCCCGTGACAGCCGGTCCTGCGCCCCGATGCGCGTCATGATGCGGTCAGTGATGCCTATCGTAGCGGAGCGCGCCGGAACGAAGCCGCCCATCTGGGCCATGATGACGATCAGCGCATTCTGCCGCAGATAAACGCTTTTGCCGCTCATGTTGGGGCCTGTCAGGATCATTATCTGCGGATCAGTGTCCCCGATCGCCAGATCGTTCGGCACGAAGGAGCCCGCGGGCAGGTAGCGCTCGGCAACCGGGTGGCGGCCTTCCTCGATGATGAGCTCCGCTCCTGTTCCTATGGCCGGACGCGTAAAATCGTATTTCAGGGCGCTTTCCGCCAAGGCGTAAAAGACATCCAGCTCCGCCGCGGCAAGCGCGAGCACCCGCAGCTCCCTTAAATTTTTTAGCAGAAGCTCCCTGATCTCCCCGAACAGATGGGTTTCAAGCTTCAGCATCCTTTCTTCCGCGCCAAGGATGCGGGACTCAAGGGTCTTGAGCTCTTCGGTAATGAAGCGCTCGGCGTTAACCAGGGTCTGCTTGCGCACATAGTAATGCGGCACCTTTGGCAGATGCGGCCTTGTAACTTCCAGATAATAGCCGAAGACGGAGTTATACCCGACCTTAAGCGAGGGTATCTGTGTTTTGTCCCGCTCCCTTGTTTCTATCTCCGACAGGAGCTCCTGGCTGTTACTGCGCAGGGCGCGGAGCTCGTCCAGCTCGGGGTTATAGCCCTCTTTTATTATCCCGCCGTCGGATATCCTGGCCGGCGGGGTTTCCGCCACGGCCCGCGTAAGGATTTCCCGCAGGGCGCCCAGGGCGGGAGAAACGGACTCAACGCGGCCGGCGAGTTCCGGCACGCATTCAAAAAAACGGGCGGAGCTTAAAAGGACTTTGAGGCGCGCCATCTGAACCAGAGCCTTGCGCACAGCCGCCGCGTCACGCGGGCTGGCGCTCATGTTCACTACGCGGCCCAGCACGCGCTCTATGTCCGGTATCTGCGAAAGGATCTCCGCCAGGTTCTCGCAGGCCTCGCGGTTCCGCACCAGGAACGCGGTGAATTGCTGACGGGCGTTTATATCGTGCAGCGCTGTCAGCGGCTCCAGTATCCACTTCTTCAGCATCCTGGAGCCCATGGCGGTCAGGGTGGCGTCCAGCACGCCCCAGAGGGTCTTGGCTTCCTCACCGTATTCCGAGTTTACCAGCTCAAGGGTTTTGATCGCCGATTCGTCCAGCTGCATCCTGTGGGACGGTTCGAAAAATGAGGGGGAGAAGGAGCCTTTCAGGCCCGGCTGATTTTCCTTCACGTAGGCAGCCGCCAGCAGAGTGGTCCTGAGAGCGAGCTGATGGTTCTGCCAGACCGCCCCGTCCTGCCACGGCGCCTCCGGCTTCGCGGGCGGCGCGTATTCGGTCAGCACAGCGCCGCCGGAGGTTAAACCCCGTCTGCGGATCTCGGTGATGGTCTTGGCGTCGGCGATTATCTCCGACGGGGAGATCCTGGACAGCAGGGCTGAAAGCTGGTATAGATCCGGATCGTTCTGATTCTGCGTGGAAAGGAACTCTCCGGTCGAAGCCTCAATGTAGGACAGCCCCCAGCCCGCTATGTCTATGGCCGCCGCCGCGAGATAGTTAGCGGTCTTAGCCTGCAGGAGCTCATCCTCCACAATGGTGCCGGGAGTTATAAGCCGGACCACCTCGCGCTTGAAAAGTTTGGATTTTTTAGCCTCTTCGGCCGAGGGGGCTGTCTGTTCGCAGATGGCGACTTTGCGGCCGGCAGCGAGAAGCCTGGCGATGTGGTTGGAGGAGGAATGGTAGGGAATGCCGCACATCGGTACGCCACCCCTTGAGGTGAGCACGACGCCCAGAATGGCGCTCGCGGCCCTTGCGTCCTCAGAGAACATTTCATAGAAATCGCCCAGCCTGAAGAAAAGTATGGCGTGGGGGTAGGAGCTCTTCAGCGCAGCGTACTGCTGCATAAGTGGGGTGTCAGGGATTTCCGCGGTGCGGGTCATAGCCGATGCTCCTCAATATATTGTAGCAAAAGAGCCCTTGCCTCATTAAGGCCGCTGGCCTGCATGAACGCTCCGCGCAGAGCGGAGGAATCAGGAAAACCCTTCAGCCAATAGCCGATCAGCTTCCGGGCGCGCACCACGCCCTCGTCTCCGCCGTATAGCGCGCTGTTCAGCTCCAGGAAGCGGATAAACAGTTTGATGCGCGGCGCGTGGCATTGGTCCTGGCGCCTGGCCGGGTCCGCCAGGCCTTCCGCGATCGCGAGAAAGATATGCGGGTTTTCAACTGCCGCGCGGCCTATGGCGACACCGGCGCAGCCCGTTTCAAGTATTTTAGCGGCGTCCTCAGCCGTGCGCACCCCGCCGTTGCCAAACACCGGAATCCTTACCGCGGCCGCAGTCGCTGCCAGAGCCTCGTGATTGATCGGCCCGGAATGGTGGGCGGAGGCCGGCCGGCCGTGCAGCGTGATGGCGGAGGCTCCGGCTCCTTCGATCACGCGCGCCAGACGGGGGCTGATCACTTCCCCGGCCGTAAGCCCGCAGCGGATCTTGACCGTAACCGGGACCGTAACCGCCCCGACAGCCTTTTTAATGATAGCTTCAAGCAGCGCCGGATCTTTCATCAGGGCGGCGCCGGATCCGGAGCGCAGTACTTTCTTAACCGGGCAGCCGGCGTTGATGTCGACGATATCGGCGCCCAGTTCCTGAGCCAGCGCGGCGGCCCGCGCCATGCTCTCCGGGTCCGCGCCGAATAGCTGCATAGCGATCGGATGCTCGGACGGCAATATCGTCAGCAGCTTGAGGGATTTTTTGTTTCCGTACCGGATGCTTTCGGCTGATACCATTTCGCTTACAACAAGCCCGGCCCCGCCCTCTATGCAAAGCGAGCGGAACGCCGCGTTGGTTACGCCGGCCATGGGGGCGAGCGCCAGATTGTTGCCCAGCGCCACACCGCCTATCATTATCTTACGCGTGTTCACGGCAGTAGGTAGTAATTGCCGTCGTGCCCTGTGGAGAGGTCCCGCGGCAGGCGGTTCTGAACGCTTCTAAGCTCGGCCCGGGACGCGCCTGTTGCCGCCAGGACCTTAGCCTGGAATTCGGAGGCTCTTTTCTCAACGGCCAGGACTGAGTCGAGGCTGGTGACTTCAAAGATCATCGGATTAGCTGCGGCCGGCAGCGTCCTTGAGGTTCCGGGCGGCGGGGGGGTGAATCTTTGTTTTCTTCCGGAACTGAATTTCGCGTAAGAGTGGAAAGCCTGGTGGGCTATGATCCCGGCGCACCAGGGCATGGACCGGAAAGCATGAGCGGTGGAAATGGCGGCCACCGGCTTGCCCCCCTCAATGTAAAAGTCGGTCTTGTTCTCGTTGCGGATGACGTAAAGGCACTTTTTGATAAAGAGGAAGGTTTCCCTGTCCGCCTGAAAAATGAGATCGAGAGCGCCTGCGATCTGCCCCTTGAACTCAGGAGAACCCTGGACCTCCAGCGCGGAGATGGGCTTTGGCGCTTCCGCTCTAGGCTCCGCGCGCATCGCCCGTGCGAACGGGTTCGCCGCAACGGCGCCCCTGCCCACGCCTTCGCGCGGCAGGTCCGTCCGCGCCAGGGTACGGATATGCCAGAGCGCTGCGGCCGTCAGGGCCGCCAGCGGCAGCAGCGCCAGGACCGTTAGCGTCCTGGAAAAACTTTTATGTTCCGGTGTCTCCATAAGGCGGAGGACGTAAAGCGCAAGCCGTAAAGCGTAAAGAATATCAGCGCTTTCTGTTTACGTTTTACGCCTTACGTTTCACGGCAGCCCTACTTGAACGCTTTTAAGTATGAGGTATAAAAAGCCTGCAGTTCGCTGTCGGGGTTCTGGAATTCCAGAAGATGTTTTTTGCAGCCGCGCCGGGAGCATATCTGCACCTGGCCGCCTTCCTTGAGGTTGAAAGCCACCATCTGAGCCGCGCAGATCTCGCATTTCCTGGTGCTCTTCAGGTCGGCCTTGCAGTGAGGACAGCGGAAACCGGCTATCTTGCCGAGCGGTATCTTGAGGCCGGTATCAACGGCGTAGCTGCCGTAGCGGGCGCTCATGTAAAGAGGGGCATTTTTCCCCGCGTAGGTCAGGTGGACCGCTATGGCCGCGGCGTCGTCGAGTTTTTTTGCGGCATCCATCATGGATTTGCCGCAGTGAGGGCATTTAAGAGAAACGCTTATCATCATAGCCTCCGGAAACCGGGTCGTAAATAGTAAGCCGTGAATAGTAAGTCGTGAGCCTTGATGTAGTAAGCACAAGAAACTTCCGATACTATTTACGACTCACGATTTACGGCTTACGAATGAATATCTTACTAAATTATTCGTAGCGCAGCGCGTCTATGGGCGACAGCAGCGAAGCCTTCCTGGCGGGCCAGAAGCCGAATACGATCCCCACTGTGGCCGAAAAGCTGAAGGCCAGGGCCACGGACAGCGGCGAGATATAGATGGCCCAGCCGGAAAGCTTTGAAAGGAGCAGGGAGGCGCCGGCGCCAGCCAGTATGCCCAGCAGGCCGCCTATAACGGAGAGAATGACCGCCTCTATGAGGAACTGCAGCAGCACCGCGCGCCTGGTGGCGCCGATGGCTTTTCTTAAACCTATCTCTTTGGTGCGCTCGCTGACGCTGACCAGCATGATGTTCATAATGCCGATGCCGCCCACTATAAGCGAGATGCCGGCGATGATGCCGAGCAGCGTGCTGAAGGTCTTTATGGTCCCGGTCAGCATGGTCTGGAACTCGGCCATGTTCATCAGCGAAACATCGTCCGCTTTGTGCGCCGGGATATTATGCCGTTTACGCATCAGGGCCTTTATGTTCTCCTGCACCGCCGGCATAAGGGAGAAATCCGAGACTTCCACCCAGATGGAATCCACGAAGTCCTTGCCAAGCAGGATTTTCATGGCCGTATGCAGCGGCACGATCACCGTGTCGTCCTGGTCCTGGAAACCTGAGGCGCCTTTCATCGGCAGCACGCCGATCACGGTGAAGTTTTTCCGGTTTATCTTTATGGTCCTGCCGACCGGGTTCTCCGCGCCGAACAGCTCGGTCACCACTGTCTGGCCCAGCAGCGCCACCTTTTTCAGCCCGATGCTTTCATTATCCGAGAAAAACCTGCCGTAGTAAGGCTCCGCCGCGCGCATGGCCGGATAGGACGCCGTAACGCCGGTTACGCGGCTGCGGTAGTTCTTTGATCCGTAGACCAGCATCGTTTGGAACTGCACGTTGGCATCCGTTTTGGTTATATTAGGGAGCCTGGACAGGGCTTTGGCGTCTTCCAGGGACAGTCTGCTGACGGCGCCGCGGCCGAGCGACATGCCGCCCTGGCTGCGGCTGCCGGGCAGAACGGCCAGGAGGTTGGTGCCGAGGGAAGACATCTGTTTCTGCACAGCCCGCTGGGCGCCGGTGCCGACCGCCAGCATGGCGATGAGCGCTCCCACGCCGATTATTATGCCCAGCATGGTCAGCAGCGACCGGGTTTTGTTGCTTATTATCGAATTCACCGAGGAAGCCATGTTCTCGGCTATTTCGCGCCAGCTCAGAAAAAAAGATTTTGGTATCCTCAGGTGCTGTGATTCCTTCGCGCCGGCCGCGGCCTTTGATCCCGAATCCTCCACTACCATGCCGTCTTTTACTTTGATGATCCTGTCGGCCCGGGCGGCGATGTCCGGTTCGTGCGTGACTATAATGATGGTGATGCCCTGCTTGTGGAGCGTACGGAAGATGTCCATTATCTCGTTGGACTGGTCGGAGGCCAAATTGCCGGTGGGTTCGTCGGCGAAAATTATCTTGGGGTCGTTGACCAGCGAGCGGGCTATGGCTACGCGCTGCTGCTGGCCGCCGGAAAGCTGGTTCGGCCTGTGTCCCATGCGGTCGCCGAGCCCCACCTGTTTCAGATATTTTCCAGCCTCGTGCGGGCGGGCTTTCTCCCCGAGGTAGATCTGCGGCAGGGCCACGTTATCGGCGGCCGTAATCCTGGGCAGGAGATTGAACTGCTGGAAAACGAAGCCGAGCACGCGGGCCCGGAGATAGGAGAGCTCCAGGTCGTCCAGTTCGGATATCTCGCGGCCGAAAAGTTTATAGGACCCGGCGCTGGGTTTGTCCAGAAGCCCCAGGATATGCATCAGCGTGGATTTCCCCGAGCCGGAAGGGCCCATGATGGCGACGAACTCGCCTTCCCGCACGGAGAGGTCCACGCCCTTGAGCACCTCAAGGGGCTCATCGCCCATCTGGTAAACTTTCTTTATCCCCTTAAGTTCGATCATAAATCCTGGGCAGTAGAACCGTAAATCGTTAGTCGCGGATCGTAAGCAGTGAGTCGCGAACGCAAGACCGCTTACTATTTACGACTTACTGCTTACGAATTACGTCCGCTTAATGCGGCGGGCGGGCGCCCCCCGCCATCCTGGGTCTGCTCGGCATCAGCGGGTTTGTGCCGCCGGACGCTTTCTGGGCCTTGTAATCCCTGCGGGCGAACATAACGGTGTCGCCTTCCTCGAGTCCCTTGGTCACCTCCATCATATCGCCCTTGTCCACGCCGGTCTCTATCGTTTTGTATACCGGCTTCTTGTCCCGGATCTCCGTTATCACCGAAGTCTTGCCGGAGGCGTCCAGGGTAACCGCGGCCGAAGGGATAAGCAGGGCTTTGCGCTTGCCGGCTACCGTTATCTTGATGTTCGCGGTCATCTGTGATTTGAAGAACGCGGGCACTGAGTCCGGTTTTATCTTGACCTGGTAGGTTATCACGTTGCTCTGGTTCTTTCCTTCGTCCAGTATCTGGAACACTTTGCCGGTAACCGGGTTATCGGGGTAGGCGTCCAGGATTATGGACGCCGGCTGCCCTTTCTTCACTTTCCCCACATCCGATTCGTCGACGTTAGCCGTGAGTATCAGCTTGTCCGAGACGGCGAAAAGCACGGTGGACTGGCCCACGGTCTGGCCCTCCACCACGTTCTTCAGGATGATGGTCCCGTCCAGCGGCGCGACCACTTTGATGGGTTTGTAGGCGTCCTGCCAGTACTTGTACTGTTCGTCCCCCATGGCGCGGGCCGCGTCCAGAATGGCCACTCTGTCGGCGGAGCTCATCAGGGCGAGAACCTGCCCCGTTTTTATCTTATTGCCCTCCTCCACCAGGATCTGTTCTATCCTGCCGGACGCGGAAGGCTGTATCTCCACACGGTTGAGCGGAAGCACATCGCCGGTAGTGTCCACGAATTCCGCTATGTCGTCTGAAACGACCTGGACGCCGGTATATTTAACTTCGGCCTTGGCGTTCTTCTTGTATAAATACCATCCGCCGCCCGCCGGAATAGTGAGGATTATTGTTATAAGCAGAATCTTTTTCATAATGTTATGTCACCCGATAAGTATAGCCTAGGCCGTTTGAAGAGCATAGCTCCTGAGACGGCACAGGCATAGCCTAGGCCGTTTGAAGAGCATAGCTCCTGAGACGGCACAGGCATAGCCTAG
>CAZPMW010000005.1:2535-24554 GCA_964587805.1 uncultured Elusimicrobiaceae bacterium | reverse complement strand
ATAGCCTAGGCCGTTTGAAGAGCATAGCTCCTGAGACGGCACAGGCATAGCCTAGTCCTCCAATCCCACGCCCAGGAGGTTCTCCAGGGCGAACTTGCTGTTATTGGCGTTGCGCAGATACTGCAGCTGGTTCTGCTGCGCGTCCACCATGCTTTGTTCCACGTTCGTCAGGTCCGTAAAACTGATCTTGCCGGCCATGTATTTTATCTGCGATTCTTTGTATCTCTCCTCGTTGGCCGCGACCACGCTGAGATTGGCCTCTGCGGTGTCCCGGGCGTTGAGGAAGCTCTCATAACCGTTCAGGATGCTGTTCCCCAGCGAAAGCTTGAGGTCCTTGAGCGATTCCTCCGCGCCTTTCAGCGCGAGCTTGGCCGCCTTTGTGCTGTTCGGGTAATAGGTCAGTCCGCCTGACAGGAGCGGCAGGCTCATGCTCAGCCCGAGGGACCAGCTGCGGTCCACGTCAAATTGCTCCGGGCCGGACCAGCTCATGCTCTGGCTGGCGCTTATAACCGGAAAGAGGTCGTATCTGGCCGTAAGCAGCCTTTCTCTCTGGGACTCCACGCTTTTCTTTTGCGAGACCACCTGGGGCAGATTGTCCAGAATTGTCTGCAGCGTTTCCGCGTTGAAGCCGAGCTCCGGCGCTGTCAGCGCCCCCAGGGCGGTGATCGGGCGGTATTCGGAGATGCCCATGTTCCTTAAGAGCTCCCTGCGGGCGATCTGCAGCGCGCGGCCGGACTTGGCCGCGTTGATCCTGGAAAGCTCGGAGATGGCGGAGGCGTAAAGCATATTGCCGCGCGACTCCTGACCGCTATCGTATTTGAGGCGGATCAGCTTGGCGTTTTTCTCCCGGATGGCGAGGGTCCGGCTGTCTACGCGCACCTGCTCCTGCGCCGCCACCAGGGTCATGAAAGCCGAGTAAAGGGTCTGCCTGAGAGAGGCCGACTGAACTTTGTAATCGGAAAAAGTTTTATCGTAGCTGATCCTGGCGGCCCTTATCGAAGACATCGCCGCCAGATTAAAAACAGGTTCGGAGGCTGAAAGGGAAAGCGCCCACCTGTTGGAGGGATCGGTGTTTTCTCCTCCGCTGCGGGAAACCGAATGCGACATGCTGATCTTGGGCAGATAGGAATTGTATCCGGCGAAGTAAAGATATTTATACTGGTCTATGGCCAGCTTTTTCGCTTTTAAGGCGGGATTATTGGCAAGCGCTTCTTTTACGCAGTCCGCCCAGGCAAGCTCGGTCCCGGGGGGAGCCGCGGCCGGGGCAGGTTCCAGGGCCGCGAGGGGGGAAACAGCGGGGAGCAGAAGCAGTGAGGCCAGAAATATGCTTTTCATGTTCACCAGGGCCAACGCCGTCGCCCCCGGACTTATTGCATGCTGAATCAGCCGCAATCCCGTTACTTCAGTTTTTCCTGCCCGGAAAAATTCCGCTCCAGCCTGAAGCCGGAGAGGATCTCAAGGTCCTCGGCGTTCTTTTCCCCGGCGATAACGGCGGCGAGCGCCGAGCCGAGGCCGGGCCCGAGCATAAAGCCCTGGCCGCACATGCCGACCGCCAGAGCGTAGCCTTTTACGGCCGCGGGGAATCCCGCTATGGGGAAGCCGTCAGGGGTCATGGGATAAAGGCCGCGCCAGGTGCGGCGCACTTTAATATTGGCGAGGCCGGGCATCAGACTTATCATGCGCCTTGATATCTCGGGCAGGAATTCGGAGGTGGACCGCCGGTCTGTGCCCCACGCGGGCGGATTGGGCGTCATGCAGAACACCACCTGCTCTTCCGAATTCTGGTAAAAATAGTAATTTTGGGATTTGTTCCCCGGGCGGATATCCACTACCATGGGCTCAAAAAACTTTCTGACAGGTTCTGTCACCCCCGCCTCGTGGCAGTCCGGATTTACCGGCACATTCACGCCCGCGAGCGCCGAGAGCGCAGCCGCGCCGGCGCCGGCCGCGTTCACCGTGACTGAGGCCCGGAACTCCCCTTTCGGCGTTATGACACCTTTGATCGCGCCGGACTCCTTTATGAAGCCGGTTATCTCCTCGTTAAAGCGGAATTCCGCCCCCAGCTTCAGGGCGCGGCGATAAAAAGCGTTTATGGCCAGCAGCGGTGAGGCTGAGCCGTCATCCGGGGAGAAGGTGCCGCCGCGCAGGTTCTTTTGCGCCACACCGGGCAGGCGCCTGGCGACCTCGTCCGCGGGTATCCAGTTTATATTGAGCCCGAATCGCTTCTGGACCTTCAGCATCTCGCGGAGCATCGTCTCGTCGCTCTCGTTGTAGACCGGAAAAAGGTAGCCGCCCCTCACCCAGCCGATATCGTCCCCGTGGCGCTCGCGCCATGAGGAGAAGATCCCGATGCTGCGCAGGCAGGCCTTGATCTTGGAGCCGTCCGAATGCGTCGCCCGTATGCCGCCTATGGCGCATTTGTTCTGTCCCTGCCCGGGCGAGGGCAGCGCGTCCAGCACCAGCGTTTTAAGTTTTTTTTCGGCCAGAAACATCGCCATCGGCGCGCCTACGCTGCCCGCCCCGGCTATGATCACATCGTATTTTTCAACCGGCATATGTTGTTTAGAATCCGCTCCAGGCATTTTTTTCGTCTTGCTCTGACCCGCATTTTGCGTTCGTGAACGTGCTGAGCGGAGCCTCTATGAAAAGTGGCCGCCTGGAAAAACCCGTCACTTCTTTGAGGTCGACTCCCTCTCTCCGGAAAATAGAGAGAAGCAGGCTCTCGCAGGTTTTGGCCCCGCAGGCGCCCATGCCGGCGCGCGTGACGGCCTTGAGCTGGTTCATGTCGCGCACGCCGCTCCGTATTGCCCGGCGGATCTCGCCCAGGGTCACGCGCTCGCACCGGCAGACGATGGCGTCGTCTTCTGCTGACGCGCCCGCGGGCCCTCCGGCTTTCAGCGGCTCGCCGGGTTCGAAAAGCCGTATGGAGGCCGCGCGTTCGGCCAGCTCAGGCGTGGTCTTCACTATTACTATAAGCGTGTTTTCGGCCTTGAAATCCTTCACGTCAGTAACTTCCGCGGTCCCCAGTTCCGCGCCCTCCCTGTCGGTCAGGGTCACCATGGCTCCTTTTGCCACCAGCCCGCGGCCTATTTCGAATGGCAGGGCAACCGATGGCGCCGCCTTGTCTTTTCGGTAGTCCACTAAGGTGATGGCCAGGCCCGGGCAGATGATAAGGCATTTAAAACAGCCTATGCACTCCCCTGAGAACCTGGGTATGGCCATAATGGAATCGCCGGAAAGCTTGATGGATTTTTTCGGGCAGACCGTGACGCATGGATTGCAGGGTATCTCCTGGGGGCAGTGCAATACGGGATAGACCGCGCAGTCTTGTTTTTGAGGAGTCGCGGCGTGGGTCGCCCCGGGACGGGACTTCAGCGTTTCCAGCCGCTCGATCCAGAATTGCGGCGTTTCCATCGCCATTATTCCCAGGGACCTCAGAGCTTTATGGGCCGCGATCTTGCCGCTGAACATGGCTGCCGAAGCCTCTGCTATCTCCTCGGCGTCGCCGCAGATGAACGCGCTCATTCCGGCTTCAAGGGCCTGCTTGTGGAACTCGCTGACGGAATTCAGGCCCACCGCGATCAGCAGCGTATCGGCCGGGAAGGTCCTTTCAGAGCCGGGCACCGGCCGGAACTGGTCGTCCACCCCGGCTACGGTCACGGTTTCCAGCTCCG
The DNA here is from genome assembly GCA_964587805.1 of uncultured Elusimicrobiaceae bacterium. GTDB lineage: Bacteria > Elusimicrobiota > Elusimicrobia > Elusimicrobiales > UBA9959 > YA12-FULL-51-18. Next base: position 20,880 of record CAZPMW010000005.1, on the reverse strand, counting down.
TTTTTCCGCAGGCCCGGACAATGGTGTGGCGCGTGTAAACGGGCACGCCAAGGCGTTTTATCTTGTCGGCGTGGACCTTATAGCCGCCGCAGGCAGGCAGCGCCTCTATCAGGCCGACCACTTTAATGCCGGCCTGCAGCGCGTGGTACGCGGCTATCAGGCCGACATTGCCTCCTCCCACCACAAAGAGCCGCTTGGCCGGGCGCACCAGATCGCGGTTGACCAGGGTCTGGAAGGCGCCGGCGCCGTATACTCCCGGCAGGGTGTTGCCCGGGAAGATCAGGCTCTTTTCCCGTGCGCCCGTAGCGCTGATCAGGACTTTGGGCCGTATGAGAAAATATTTATTCAGGCGCAGAACGCCCGCTTTTTTATCGGAGAATACCGCCAGGCAGACCGCATCGGGCCATACGGTTACCGAGGGGTACTCCTTTAGCTGCGCTTCCAGCTTGTCCGCGATATCTATCCCGCGCGTGCCGGCGTAGCAGTCCTCGACCGAGCCGAAGAATTTATGTGTCTGCAGTACCAGCTTTCCGCCCGGCTTGCTCTTGTCGTCTATCACAAGCGTTTTTACATTAAGCTTGCCAAGCTCCGCCGCCGCGGCCAGGCCGGAGGGGCCGCCGCCTATCACCAGCACATCCACGTCCAGCTCTTCCGCGTTGCCAAACTCCTGCACGCAGGCGGTCATTCGGAGCTCCGGCGCGCCCTTGAGCGGCGCCACGGCCATTCCCTCGCGCACCTTCGTAACGCAGGCTTTAACGGAAAGTCCGTCGGCGATCACGGAGCACTGGGCGCACTGGCCGTTGGCGCAGAAGATGCCTTGCGGGCTCGCGTCTTTTTTGTGCTCGCTGAAGATCTTTACGCCGTTCGCGAAGAGAGCGCTGGAGAGCGCCTCATCTTCCAGCGCTTCCATGTCGCGCCCTTCGAAGGTAAAGCGCACCTTCTTTTTTTCTTCTGCTGTCAGGATCGGGTGACTGGTGAGCCTTTCCATAGGTATTCCTGCTGCGAACTGACCTGTTAGCTTTATAGCGATATGGTACAAAAAAATGCCCCGCAGTTTGAAACGCGGGGCGCGGACCATAGTCGTCCGTATTCCTAAAATAGCAGAGCCCCCGTCATAAGACGGAGGCTCTGCACTGGTACGCCGACCAACAGGGAGCGGCAACCGGCAGAAGGCGCGCGATTACGCGGGCACGGCGGCCGGACCGCCCACCCGGACTCGCCACCGTACAAACTGGCGCAGGGCCGGGCACATGCGCGTCGGTACCGAAACCAGACTCCCGAACCGAACCGGCGTCCGCAGGGCCGCCGGACCGACGCAACCGAAATATAAAGAGCAAGACTGCATATTGAGTATAGCGCCCGCTTGTTGACTTGTCAAGGCCTAATTTGGACCTACGTCTCTTTTGCCGGAAGCGGCCCCGGCGGGAAGGTCAGCGCCGCACGGCCGGGGCCAGGGCATGCACCTGAAAAAGAGCTCAGGCGGGAAGAGCGCGCAAAGGCGGCAGAGCCCGTCTACGGGAAGATTTTTTTAAAGTCCCTGAAGAAGGCGGGATAGGATTTTTTTACGCAGGCGCGGTCATTTATCTTTACCGGGTTCGCGGCAAGGAGTCCGCTGACCGCGGCGGCCATGGCTATGCGGTGGTCGCCGCGCGTGTCGGCCGACTTGCCCCCGGCAATACTTTGCGCGCCCTTGATCACGATCTTATCTCCGCCGGCTTTTGCCTCCAGTCCGAGGGCGGTAAGAAGCGCGACCGTGCTTGCCAGCCGGTCTGATTCCTTATGGCGAAGCTCTCCGGCTCCGTTAATTACCGTCGAGCCCTGCGCGCGTGAGGCGGCCAGCGCAAGCAGCGGCAGCTCGTCTATCATGGCCGGGATCTCGTCAGGCCTTATCCGGACCCCATGAAGCGCCGAGCCAGAGACCACGATGTCGCCGCAGGGCTCCGGCGCGGCGGCGGCCGGCTTTACCGTTATCCTGGCGCCCATGGCCTTAAGGGAGGTTATCAGGCCCATCCTGCCCGGATTCAGGCCGACATTTTTTATCGTCAGCCTGAAGCCCGGAAGAAGGCAGGCGGCGGTGATGAACGGCGCCGCCGAGGAAATATCGCCGGGTATCGTTATGTCCCTGGCCGTGAGGCGGCCAGGCCTGAGGTAAGTATTCAGCCCGTCCGTGGATATCTGCGCGCCCAGATGTTTAAGCAGGCGTTCCGTGTGGTCCCTGGTTCTGAAGCGCTCAGTTATGGACGTGGGCCCTTCCGCGTAAAGCCCCGCGAGCAGCAGCGCCGATTTTATCTGCGCGCTGGAGATGCCGGGCTGGTGATCCGCGCCAGTCAGTCTTGAGCCGCGTATTTTGAGCGGCGGGCGGCCGCCGCGCGAGGTTATACGCGCGCCCATGGCGGCCAACGGGTTAGTGACGCGCTCCATGGGCCGGCTCAACAAAGAGCCGACGCCGGTTATAACGGAGTCGAACTCCTGCCCGGCAAGCAGCCCGGCAAGCAGGCGCATGGCGGTAGCGGATTCTCCGGCGTTGAGGGGGCGAGCGGGTTTTTTAAAACCCCGAAGCCCGGCGCCCTTCACAGTCACCGCGTTCTTTGATGAAACTATTCCGGCGCCAAGCTGCTTAAGGCAGGAGATGGCTGCGGCAGTGTCGGAGCAGACAGACGGGTTCGTTATCCGGGTAGTTCCTTCGGAGATGGCCGCCAGCAGCAGCGCGCGCTGGGTAATGGCTTTGTCCGTAGGGGGAGTATAAAATTTAGCGGTTTTTGCCATAACGCTTCCTCAACAGTCCGGCCCGGATGATGTTCTTTAATTCTACAATTTCGCGGGCACCTGTGCGCCGGCCGCAGTAAAGTTCCGCGCTTTTGAGCGCCTGATAAATCAGCAGGTCTATGCCGGGGATCACGGTGCCGGCGCGGTCCGCTAAAAAAGGCGTAGGGCCGGTTGAAGGGCCTTGCCGCTTATGCGGCGACGGAGCGCGAACAGGGCGCGGGTTATAGGCAAAATCCAGGTAGAAGGCGCCAGGCGGACCGCCGCTCCGCAGTTCAGGCGCCAGCGGCGCGTACATGCCGAGCGGGGTAGCGTTCACAAAAACAGTCGAGCCGCGTGGAGCGCCGGAGAGCGGGCCCGCCGTAAAAGATACGCGCGGGAACAGCCGGGTAAAATATTTGGCCAGGCCGGCCCCCTGCGGGACTGAACGGCTGAGTATGGCCACTGCAGCGGCGCCCCCGCTGGCCAGAACCCAGGCGGCGGCCCTTGCCGCGCCGCCGGCGCCCCATATCACGCAGGCTCGTCCGCGCGGCAGGCAGCCTGCTTCTTTGAGCGAAAGATTAACGGCGAAGGCGTCGGTGTTGTGTCCCTCCAGCCTGCCTTTTTTAATCCTGACGGAGTTTACGGCGCCGATGGCCCCGGCCCCGGGGCTTAGCGAGTCCAGAAAGGGGAGGATTGCCTCTTTAAGCGGCAGCGTGACATTAAATCCGCTCCAATCCAGGGCTTTTATGCGCTCCACGGTCCGGCCGAGGTCCGGCTTCCGGGTTTCCAGCAGAGAGTAGGAAAACGTTTCTCCCAGCTGCGCGGAGAAGATTCTGAAAAGGCGCGGTGAAAGCGAATGGCTTAGCGGATTGCCTATGAGGCCGGCTTTAATAATCACTAACAGCTCCTGCGAGAACTTTCAGCTTTGCTTCCGTATCCGGGGACGCGCAAGCCTGGTCCGGTCCGCGCCGCCAGCTGCGGCCTGCAGCAGACGGCCCTGTTTTATCAGTTCCCGGTATATCGCGAGTACAGCGGCGCGGAGGGCCGTGCCACGGACCCGGGCGGCCACGCGTTCCAATACGAGCGCCTCCCGCTTTGGATCACGCACTTTATTTTTTAGCCCTGCCATTGACGCAGCCAGGGACAGCCTCTCTGCCAGCAGGCCGGAAAGTTTGGCGTCCAGGGCGTCTATTTGTTTTCGTTTTGCTTCTAAAAGGCCGATCATTGATATTGTAATTCTATTAAATTTCCGGGCGCATTTCTATCGCAAGAAACACCGGCTGATTCTACAGCGGCGGCCGATAATGATACAATTATCAGCTGTGAGCGGCGGGCAAAGTGCGGGACAGATATATGGCTGAGACGCTGGAACTGAAAGATGTGGCGAATAAGATAGACCGCCTGGAAAAATTCCTGGCCGCGGTGACGGACCTGTACGGTCTTGAAAAAAACCGCGAAGAACTTAACAGGCGGGAAGCGGCCGCCGCCTCGGCCGATTTCTGGACAGATACCGAAAAAGCCCAGTTGCGCCTGAAGGAACTGAACGACATCAAGAAAGACGTGGTCCTGATCGAATCCATAAAGGCCGAGCTGGAAGATTTTAAAGTGCATTTCGAGCTGGCGCGCGACTCGAGCGACGCGGCAGAGCTGGTCGTGGTCATGGCCGGGCTCAGAGAGACGGAAAAGAGGCTGTCAGACCTGGATTTTGAGCTGAAACTGTCCGGACCGCACGACAAGGATGACGCTATAATCAGCGTGCACTCCGGCGCCGGCGGCACCGAGGCCTGCGACTGGGCCGCGATGCTGCTCCGCATGTACACGCGCTGGGCGCAGAACAGAGGCTTCACCTTCAGCGTCACCGATATCCTGCAGGGCGAGGAGGCCGGCGTTAAGAGCGCGACCGCCTTCGTGAAGGGGAAGTACGCTTACGGCTATCTGAAGAGCGAGATCGGAGTGCACCGCCTGGTCCGCATTTCGCCGTTCGACGCGAATAAAAGGCGGCACACCTCATTCGCCTCCGTTGACGTGCTGGCCGACATAGGCGAAGAGATAGAGATAAAGGTGGAGGATAAGGACATAAAGCTCGACACGTTCCGCTCCGGCGGGGCGGGCGGCCAGAATGTGAACAAAGTGGAGACGGCGGTGCGCCTCACACATCTGCCCACCGGCATAGTGGTCGCCTGTCAGATCGAGCGCAGTCAGCACCAGAACAGGGAAACGGCGATGAAGATGCTCAAGGCCAGGCTCTACGAGATCGAGCTGGACAAGCAACGCGCCGAGATAGAGCGGCGCTACGACGCGAAGGGTGATATAGGCTGGGGGCACCAGATAAGGTCGTATGTGTTCATGCCGTATCAGCTGGTAAAAGATCTGCGCACTGACTTTGAGACCTCACAGATTGACGCGGTGATGGACGGAAGCCTGGACAGTTTCATGCACGCCTACCTGAGCTGGTGCGCGGCGGGAAGGAAGTAAGCGGCAGTGTACATCGAAACACATTCCCATCTGAACGACAAAGCGTTCGATACCGATCGCGCCGCCGTCATAGACCTGGCTTTTGAGCGCGGGGTCGGGCGGCTGGTCGAGATCGCCTGCGCCGTAAATGAATGGGGGCTTGCGGAAGAGCTTTGTGCCAGGTACCCCGGGAAAATTTCGGCCGCTTTCGGCGTCCATCCGCAAAATTTGGAAGAGCTGACGCCCGCAAATCTTCAGACCCTGTCCGAATACCTGAAAAAAGATATTTGCTCCGCCCTTGGAGAGATAGGCCTGGATTATTTTTGGGACAATACAAAAAAAGACGCCCAGATGAGGCTTTTGGACAGCCAGCTCGTGCTTTCCAATTCTTCCGGACGAATCTGCGTTTTCCACGCCCGGAACGGCAGGGAACACGCAGCCGACAACGCCTACCGCGACCTTGCCTCGGAGCTGAAACAAAAGTGGACGCTGAGCGTAAAGCGGCGCGCGCGCGGCGTTCTGCACTGTTTCTCCGGAAGCTGGGAGGACGCGAAGGCCGGACTGGACCTGGGACTGTTCCTCGGGGTGAACGGCACGTTCACCTATAAGAAGAACGATTCGCTGAGGGAGACTGTCAGGAAAGCGGGGTTGGCCAATATCGTGCTGGAGACGGATTGCCCGTATCTGCCTGTACAGCGGTTGAGGGGCAAAAGGAACGATCCCTCCTTTATTCCGGAGATCGCAGAAGCGGCGGCGGAGTATCTGGGAATAAAAACGGGACGATTAGCCGAAGCGACAAGCGCCAACGCTTCGGAATTATTTTATATACTTTAAGTCGCGGTCATAATATTTCCTGAAATGAAACCCGGCGGTAAAATGCATAAAGAAGAACAACTGCGGCAGATCCTCAAAGAGAGAATGCTGATATTTGACGGATCCATGGGCAGCTATCTGGGCGGGTTCGGATTGCAGGGCGCCGATTTCGGAGGGCACGACGGCCTTAATGAATACCTTTGCGTCTCACGGCCGGAAGTGATAAAAAAGGTCCATCTGGATTACCTGACGGCGGGCGCCGATGTTATTGAGACCAACACCTTCGGCGCCAACCGCTTCGTGCTGGCTGAGTACGGTCTGAAGGATAAAGTCCGGGAGCTGAATCTGGCGGCCGCGAAGATCGCGAGAGAGGCCGCTGACGCTCTGTCCACTCCGGAGAAGCCCAGGTTCGTGGCCGGGTCCGTCGGGCCCACTAATAAGGCGCTTTTTGTGCTGGGCGGCGCTACGTTCGACGAATTTACTGAAGCTTACCGCGAGCAGATGGCCGCGCTTGCCGAGGGCGGAGCTGATATCCTGCTGGTGGAGACAGCTCACGATATTTCCAATATCAAGGCCGCCCTGGCCGCCGCGTCAAAACTTTTTTCGCAGACGGGCCGGAGTCTGCCGGTGATCGTTTCTGTTACCATGGACCGCAACAACGCCATGCTGAGCGGGCAGAGCACGGAGGCGTTCTGCGTGGCGCTGGAGCACTTCCCGCTGCTGGCGCTGGGCTTCAACTGCTCCACCGGGCCCGCGGATATGGCTCTCCGCCTCGAGGCGCTGTCTAAGGTCTCGCGGTTTCCGGCATTCGCCATGCCGAACGCCGGCCTGCCCGACGAGAACGGCAGGTATAAGGAAAGCCCTGAGGAATTTTCGGCCGTTATGAGGAAATACGCGGCCGCCGGACTTCTGAGCGCCGCGGGCGGCTGCTGCGGCACCAGGCCGGAACATATACAGGCGCTGGCCGCCGCGCTTAAAGGGCTGCCGCCCGGCCGTGCGGCAGCGAGGCAGCGCTGGGCCGTTTCCGGAGTTGAGACGCTTTTTTACGACGAGATAGAGGCGCCCCTGCTGGTGGGCGAGCGCAATAATTCCATAGGTTCAAAAAAATTCCGGGATATAGCGGCGGCCGGGGAATGGGACAAGGCGGTAGAGATGGCCAAAGCCCAGGTGCGCGCCGGGGCTCACGCGCTGGACGTCTGCCTTGCGAACCCGGAGCGGAACGAGCTGGAGGACGCGAAAACCTTCCTGCCGATGCTTTTCCATTCCGTCAGGGTTCCGGTGATGATAGATACCACCGACGCCGGTGTGATGGAAGCCGCGCTTAAGCTGGCGCCCGGCCAGTGTCTGCTTAATTCTGTGAATTTTGAATTCGGCGAGGGCCGGCCCCGCGCGACCGCCGGACTGGTCCGGCTCTACGGCGGCAAGCTGGTATTCGGGCTGATAGATGAGAATAAGGAAAAAGGACTTCCGCTTACCGCGGACCGCAAGCTGGAAATAGCGCGCCGCGGCTTCGATTTCTTCACCAAGGAGTGCGCCCTGGCGGCGGAGAGCGTTATCTTCGACGCCCTGGTCTTCCCGGTGGGCGTCGGCGGAGAATACGCTGCAAGCGCAGCCGAGACGCTGAAGGCCCTGGAGCTGCTGAAAAAAGAATTTCCCCTTTCAAAAACTGTCCTCGGGGTCAGCAACGTTTCTTTCGGCCTGCCGCCTGAGGGCAGGGAAGTTCTGAACGCGGTCTTCCTGCGCCATGCGGTAAAGTCAGGCCTGGACCTGGCGATAGTTAACGTGGAAAAACACCGGCGCTATCATCAGATACCGGCCGATGAGATTCTGCTGGCCGAGAACCTGCTTTTCGCGCGCGCTCCCGACGCGGCCGGCGCTTTTGCCGCTCACTTCAGAGGAAAGAAAAAGGCAACGCCCGCTTCCGCGCCCCAGGCCGGAGCGGCGGCGTCACCGGAGGACAGGCTTTACCATCTGATACTGGACGGCTCAAAAGCCGGCGCCCCGGAGGCGGTGGCTGAGCTGCTGGCGGGAGGAATGGCCCCCCTGGCGGTGATCAACGGTCCGGTGCTGAAGGCAATGGGGGAAGTGGGGCGGCTTTTCTCCGGAGGCGAGCTGATAGTCACCGAGGTGCTGCAGAGCGCCGAGGTCACCAGAGAGGCGGTATCGGCCCTGGAACCCGCGCTTAAAGCGGGCAATATCCCCAAGCGCGGCAAGCTTCTTCTTGCCACCGTCAAGGGAGACGTTCACGATATAGGCAAGAACCTCGTCAGTATTATTTTCGAGTCCAACGGCTTCGAAGTGGTGGACCTTGGCGTGAAAGTTCCGCCCGAGGCCATAACGGCCGCGGCGCTTAAAGAGAAGCCCGATTTTATCGGGCTGTCAGGCCTGCTGGTCCGCTCCACGGAGCAGATGACCATAACCGCGCGTGAGCTGGCCGCCGCCGGGGTATCGGTTCCTCTGCTCGCCGGTGGCGCGGCTCTGACGGAAAAATTCGTGGCGAATAATATGGCTCCCGCCTATAAAGGCCCTGTTATTTACGCCCACGACGCGATGGACGGACTGAACAGCGCGCTTGAGTTCATAGTTGGCGCGGCCCGGAGCGCCGCCAGCGCGCCAGCCGGCGAGGAAGAGATAAAATCCGCTTTGCACAAGCCGTCCCCCTCGCCACGGATCACGCAGACGCGGCAACCCGGACTGTACCGGCCGGACGAGATACCCGTTCCCGGGGATCTTGAGCGGCATTTCGTGGGTGATTGCGGCCTGGAGGAATTGTTCCCGCACCTGGACCAGGACCTGTTCAACCTGCGGTTTCTCAGACTTAAAAAAACGGACGCTGAAAAGACCGGCGAGACCAAAAAGATCGTGGACGCTATAAAGGCCGAGGCCGCGCGCGGAAAGATCATAAAACCGCGCGGGGTATACCAGTTCTTCAGGGTGGACGCCGACGGGGACAGCCTTCTCTTTTACGGTCCGGACGGAAAGGCGGTGGAAACCATAGAGTTCCCGCGCCAGCATGACGCGGAGCGGCTTTGTATGACGGACTTTTTTTCTCCGCACGGAGCAGGAAGTGATTATGCCGCTCTGCTGGTGGTCAACTGCGGGGAAGGAGTGTCGGAGTTCGCCCGGAGAGAGCGGAAGAAGGGCAACTATCTGCGCTCCTATATCATGGAGGCGCTGGCGCTGAGCCTTGCAGAAGCTTTTACGGAAGTTCTCCATTACCGGATACGGCAGAGCTGGGGGTTCGCCGAGCCGCGTTCGGACAAACCTTTGCACAGGGTACATTATCGCGGCCGGCGCTATTCGTTCGGGTATCCTTCATGCCCTGACCTGTCCGGTCAGAAGAAGCTTTTCAATCTGCTGAAGCCGGAAAACGACGTAAAGGTGAATCTGACCGATAATTTCATGATGGATCCCGAGGCGGCGGTGTCAGCTTTCGCCCTGCATAACCCGAAAGCCAAGTATTTTTATATATGAAATCGTTCGAGATCAGCCACACGGTGAGGCCTGAAGAGATAGACGGCCTGGGGCATGTTAACAATCTGGTTTACCTCGGCTGGTTCATGATGGCAGCCGAAGGCCATACCGCAGCCTGCGGCATGCCCGGCCGCGGCATGCTGTCGGATGGAGAGGGCTGGGTGGTGCGCCGCCATGAGATAGATTATCTGGCGCAGGTGAGAGCCTCGGATTCGGTGATCATCCGGACATGGATAGAGTCGGCTCAAAAGGCCTCGTCAGTGCGCAGGTATGAGATCGTCAGCGCGGCGGACGGCAGGACGCTGTGCCGCGGACTTACAATGTGGGTGTGGATAAACTATAAAACCGGCAGGCCCGCCCGCATCCCTGACAGGGTGTACGCGGCTTACGGCTTAGAGAAGGATCAGGCGAAATAAACGGGATTTCGGACGCAACAAACATCAAGAACGACACAAGGAAAACATGAACAACGAACATTCTTCGGATGGAGCGGAAGGCGGAGAGAATTTTGAGGAATTGCTGAACAGCACCTACAAAGAGCCCTCGAGGCTCGAGCCCGGGCAGAAGATAGAGGCCGGCATCGTCAAGATAACGGCGGAATGGGCCCTGCTTGAAGTGGGCGGAAAGGGCGAAGGCTATCTCGATAAAAAAGAGCTGGCGGGCCCGGACGGGAACCTGACGGCTAAAGAGGGGGACAAGATCCGGGTTTATTTCCTTCGCTCTGAGGGCGGAGAGATGCATTTCACTTCAAAGATAGGATCCGGCCCCGCCGCCCGCGCCCAGCTGGAGGAGGCGCGGCGCGACGGTATTGCGGTGGAAGCGACGGTCACAAAAGAGCTTAACGGCGGATTCGAGGTGGTGCTCAGCGGCGGCGCGCGGGCCTTCTGCCCGTATTCGCAGATGGGGATCCGGCGGGAAGAAAACAAGGGCAATTATATGGGCCTGACCATGCCGTTCGAAGTGCTGGAATGCGGAGAGCGCAATATCGTGCTTTCCCGCAGGGGCATACTCGAAAAAGAGCGGCAGGCGGCCGGGAAGGCGCTGAAGAAGACGCTGGCGGAGGGCGCGAGGATAAAAGGGACCGTGACCTCTATACAGAAGTTCGGCGCGTTTGTGGACATCGGCGGCGTGGACGGCCTGCTGCCGGTCTCTGAGATCTCCTGGAGCCGTACGGAAAAAGTTGGCGATGCGCTGACCGTGGGGCAGGCGGTGGAAGTGGTTGTGAAGAAGCTTGACTGGGTCAATAACCGCATATCTTTAAGCCTGAGGGACATACTGCCGGATCCCTGGGACCTGGCCGTGGAAAAATGGGCTCCCGGCACTTATCACACCGGGACTGTTTCCCGGCTCGCTCCGTTCGGCGCGTTTGTCACGCTGGGAGAGGGAGTGGACGGCCTTATTCATATCTCGCGCCTGGGCGGAGACAGGAAGCTTCAGACGCCTGACGAGGCCGTCAAAGCGGGACAGACTATTGAGGTGCGCGTGGAATCTGTGGACCGGGCGAACAAGAAGATCGCCCTTATTCCGGCGGAAGCCGGCCGGGAGCAGGAAGAGAGCGCCGCCGTTCTGGACAGCTACCGCAAACCGGAGAAGGCGGAGCCGCAGAGCCTTGGAACCTTCGGCGAGGCCCTGAAAAGGCAGATGGAGAAAAAAGCGCAATCCGCCGAATAAACTTTTTGACTTCGCCCCGGACGCGAGCGCCTACTTTATGTATTCCACGCCGCGCCGGTCTATGTAGAAAACCTTGTTTTTGCGTACAACTTTCGCCAGGCCGTCCGTGAAAGAGGAGGCCTCGTCGTATTTAAAGGGCACGGCCTGTTTCCCGGCCGGGTCTATAAATCCCCATTTACCGCGCGGCGCGTTCATGACCGGCGCCAGACCTTCGCTGAAGGCTCCGCACATGAACCAGGAAAAGGGGAGCCGTTCCGCGCCTTTGGCGTCTATGTAGCCGCAACGGCCGGAGGCGCCCTGCCGCATTTCGGCCGGCGCCAGGCCTTCGTTAAGAGGGCCGATGTTGAAGAAGTCGCGCGGCTTGAACATCTTCGTTTCCAGGTTTATAAAGCCGTATTGCATCCGCAGGCGGGCGGATGCGAAGCCGCCCCGGAAGGGAAAGGCTTCGTCGTAGACCGGGGGCACGGCCTCCGCGCCGGCTTTATCGATATAGCCATAGAGGCCGCCCGCCCTGACGCGCGCCAGCCCCTCGCTGAACCGGGATATTTCGTCGTATGACGTGCCGGTGAACAGCCCGGACTCCGCATCAAGCAGCCCCCAGCGCCCGTCTTTTTTCGCCGCGGCCGGGCCTTCGCTGGCCGGGAGGATTTCCTCATACTCAAAAGGGACGACCTGGCGGCCGTCCGCGCCGATGCAGCCCCAGCGGCCTTTCAGCCTGACCGGCGCCATGCCGCCCCTGAAATCCCCGGCCGATTGGTACGAGGGCGGTATTATCTCCCTGCCGGAGGTATCTATGAAGCCGTATCTGCCTTTATCCAGCACTATGGCCAGACCTTCGCTGAAAGGCCAGGCGAAATTATAACGCGGGGCAACGCGCGTCTTTTTCTTTCTGTCCGCGTAGCCCCAGACGTCCCCGGACCTGAAAGGGACAAGCTGCGGTTCCGGAGACGGGCCGGCCGAAGCCGGGAGCAAAAATGAAATGGCAAGTATAAACAATTGCATGCTCTCATCTTATCACCTTTGCAGAGGCGGCTTCAATCCCCCGCCAGATCATTTTTGTATAATGGGCTATTGAGCCGGGAGAGGGAATGAATATGAAAATAGCCGTATATCCGGGCAGCTTCGACCCGGTAACCTTCGGACACCTGGACATCATAGACCGGGCCTCCAAGATCTTCGACCACCTGATCGTCAGCGTTTTCGTCAATAGTGAGAAAAAGCCGATGTTCACCGTGGCGGAGCGCGCCGCAATGCTTAAAGGGGCGCTTAAAAATAAAAAGAACGTTACGATAGATTGCTTCGAGGGGCTGCTGGTGGATTATGTCCGGCGCAAGCGCACAAGAGTGGTTGTGAGAGGGCTGCGCGCCATCTCCGACCTGGAGCACGAATTCCAGGTGGCCGGCATCAACCGCACGCTTTACCGCGATATTGAAACAGTTTTTTTTATGCCACGCCAGCGCTACGCTTACCTGTCTTCCAGCGTGGTCCGGGATATCGCTCACTTCTCCGGGGATGTCTCGAGACTGGTGCCGTCCAATGTGGTGAAAGCCATCGCGGCAAAAAGGGCAGGCGCGAAGGGTAAGTGAATAGCGCCGGATTACAGGGATAGCCTGTTCCGCGCGGAGCAAGCCAGCGGAAAATTAGTTTTTGATGAAAACGAACTCGTTGCAGCCGGTGTGGGAAAGTCTTATAGACGGTTTTTCGTTCTTACCGCAGGGGAGAATAGTGGGGGCAAGGGTCAGTTTGAAACCCAGTTTTTCCACGAAGTCCCTCATATCTTCGAAACAGGCGTACTCGTAGGGGTAGCCGCCAAGCCAGTCTATCGCGTTGTAATACAGTTTCATGCCCCGGTCCTTGAGGGCCGCGGGGTCCGTTCTGAATTTCCGGATCGCGGTGTACAGACCGAAAGAGAGCATGTAAAGGCACAAAACCAACGGCGCGAGGAGCGGGTAGCGGTTGTAAAAAATCTTTACTTTTTTCCAGAAAAGAGAACCGGGGCCGTGGTTATAGATCGCGATTATAAAAGTCCCGCCGCCTTTGACGAGCTTCGCCGCGTTTTCCACCGCTTTATGCATCTCCCCCGTGTGATGCAGAACCCCCCAGCTGTAGACCACATCGCCATGTCCTTTTAGCTTCTCAATAAGGGCCTCGTCCAGGATGCTGCCTTGCGAGATCTCCCAGTTCGCGCTTCCGGCCCTGAATTTTTCCCGCAGAAGCAGCGAGGCCTGCACGCTGTTTATGTCGGCGTCAAAACTTATTGCCTTTGCGGCGCCCATTTTCAGGGCCGCCAGGGAGAATAATCCGCTTCCGCAGCCGATATCTATAAAAATCCGGCCCGCCAGGTCAGTCCCGAACGCTTTCAGCGAGTCCACGGCGTCCAGAAGGGCCCTGTCATCAGCTGAATTCTTAACGTAATTCTTCCAATTCCTGCCGAAGGAGAAGGTGATCTTCATATAGCGGATACATTATAGATTATTTGCAATGCGCAAGGAGTGTTAAAAGCCGCAACATGATTGTGTTATAATGAGACATAGGGAATCCTCCAATGGCAAAGTTCTCTCTCAGATAAAATAATTTTACCATTTACAGGAAATCCCCCTAAATTTTAACCGAACAGCTGCGATTTGGCTTGAAACGGCACCCATGAAAGCAAAAGCGTCTATTATAGCGGGGCTGGCAGTCAGCGCCGGACTTTTGTTCCTTGCGTTCAGGAACATCGCTTTCGGCAAGCTGGCCGGGATCTATTCAAGCGTCAACCTGTGGTACCTGATTCCGCTGGTCGCAGTGACGATGGTAGAACTGTTCTTCAGGGGGCTAAGATGGAAGCTCCTGCTGGATCCGGCTAAGCCGGTGCGGCTCTGGGACGCCTTCCGGCTTGAGACGGCCGGCCTTGCCCTGAACAATGTCCTGCCGCTGCGCCTTGGAGAGGTCATGCGCGGAGCCTTCGGCGCAGGTCTTTTCGCCATACCAGTTACAACGGTGCTTGCGACCATTCTGGTGGAGCGCGCGCTGGATACCATAGTGCTGGTCCTGTTGGCCGTGCTGGCGGCCAGATTCGGCGGTATAACCGGAGGCATTCTGGGTTATGGGGGATACTTCTGGACGCTTTTCGGAGGCATCCTGGCCTGTCTTGTGGTCCTGGTCTTCCTGGATGAGATTATCACCCATCATCTGTTTTCCGGATTTTTCAGGCGGTTCCCGCGGCTGACCAAGGGGCTGGAGCACCTGAGCCTCGGAGTAAGAGCTTTTCATTCCCCGGTGAAAGCGGCCGCGATATTGGCGCTCGCAGTGTTCCAATGGCTGCTGGACGCTCTGAACTTCTACATAATCGCCTGCGCTTTCGGTCTCGGGAGCGTGCTTACCATTTTTAAATGCGTGATACTGTTGTTGAGCGTGGCCGCGGCCGCTTCCATTCCGGGCGTCCCGGGCGGGTTCGGTAATTTTGAGTTCGCGATCACCAGAGTCGCGGGCACCTGGGGGGTGAACGGGGAGGTTGCCTTCGCCTACGCCACCTTCCTCCATGTCGCAGGCTATGTGTTTGTAACCGTAATCGGCCTTGTATTCGTTTACCAGATGGGCCAGTCGGTTGGAACGGTCTGGGCGCAGTTTTCCGGTAAAAAGAAGCCCGGGATAAAAGATCCGGCATCCGGTACCGGAGCAGATAAGATCCCATAATGGAAGCGAAGATAAATTCCGTACTTATGCTGATCCAGACCTTCCTCCCTGCCATAGGCGGAGCGGAAAAGCAGGCGCTGGAGCTCTCCCGCTCGCTGGTCTCGCGCGGTATCAGGGTGACGGTGGCGACGCGGCGCATAGAGAACACCGCCGCGGAAGAAAACATGGACGGGGTCAGGGTAGTGCGGCTGGCGGCGGCCGGATCCGGCGCGCTTAATTCCGCGGCCTTCATGATCAAAAGTTTTTTTTACCTCCTAAAAAACTCCGCGGAGTACGATATCGTCCATGTCCATCTGGCGTCATCTCACGCCATAGCCGCGCTGCTGGCCGGGAAATTCACCGGCAAAAAAACGCTGGTGAAGCTCGCCGACGGCCGCGCGCAGAACGAGATCACGCTTTCCAGAAAAAACTTTTTAGGCCGCATGAAACTCGCTTTTTTCCGCTTTTCCGGGCCGCGCCTTATGGTGCTCAACGGCGAGGTCCTGGACTGGCTCAAGAGCCAGCCGGAATACGGAGGCCTGCGCCTTATACAGTTCCGCAACGGTGTGGATACGCTCAAGTACGCCCCGCCTCTCTATCAAGAGAAGATGAAAGCGAAAGACGCGCTGGGCCTGGGGAATTCTCTCATTGTGCTGTTCGTAGGCCGGCTGGACCCGAAGAAAAGAATACGCGAATTTGTCGAGATCTGGGCTGAGATCTTTTCCGAGGAACGGATTAAACCCAAGATGCATTTTATTATAGTAGGCGCCGGCCCGGAAGACGCGCCTGTGAGGGAAGCCGTTGCCAGCCTGGGGCTAAAGGAAAGCGTGACGATCGCGGGCATGCAAAGCGACCTGCTGCCGTATTACCGTGCGGCGGATATCTTTATTCTGCCGTCGATTGCAGAGGGGCTCTCGAATTCCATGCTGGAAGCCATGTCCTGCGGTCTGGCCATAATGGCCAGCCGCGTAGGCGGGGCCAGGGAGGCGGTTGCAGAAGGGGTAAACGGCTGCCTCTTCGATCCGTTAAACAGATATGAAATAAAAGATTGTCTGCGGAAATATATCTCCGACAGGGGCCTGGCCGTTAGAATGGGCGAAAGGTCGCGCGAGACAGCGGTGAAAAGATATTCCATGTCAAAAGTGGCGGACGAACTGCTTGAAATTTACGGGAGCGAATGATGTGCGGAATATGCGGAAAATATAACTACGCGTCCGGAGCGCCGGTGGCGCCCGATGAAATAAAGCGCATGAACGACCTTCTGGTCCACAGAGGGCCTGACGATGAGGGCTGCAGGGTCGCCGGGCCCGTGGGCCTGGCTATGCGCCGGCTATCCATCATAGACCTGTCCACCGGAAACCAGCCCATCTCCAACGAGGACGGCTCCGTCTGGATAGTTTTCAACGGCGAGATATACAATTTCCAGGCCCTGCGCGAAGCGCTGGCGGAAAAAGGGCATGTCTTTAAGACCAAGTCCGATACAGAAGTCATAGTTCATCTCTACGAGGATAAAGGGCTTGAGTTTGTCAATGAGCTCAGGGGAATGTTCGCGGTCGCCATATGGGACAGCAGGAATAAGCGCCTGGTGCTGGCCCGGGACAGAATGGGCAAAAAGCCCCTGTTCTACGCCTTTAACGGGAAATTTCTGGCTTTCGCCTCGGAGCTGCGCGCGCTGATGTCCGTGGACGGTTTGGAGCGGGATGTGGATCTGCGCGCTGTCGACGCCTTTCTTACGCTGCAGTATATCCCAAGCCCGCTCAGCATTTTTAAAAGCGTTAAGAAGCTCCCGCCCGCCTCTATTCTGGTGCTCGAAAAAGGCGGAATTTCAGTCAGAAAATACTGGAACCTGCCGCTGAACGCCGAAAGGCCGGAGCTGCCGCTGCCGGAGATTAAAGAGCGCCTTTACAACGAAGTGCTTGAGGCGACTAAAATAAGGCTTATCTCCGAAGTGCCATTGGGCGCCTTTCTTTCCGGCGGCATAGATTCGTCCGTGGTGGTGGCGCTGATGGCCAGGCTCTCGGACCAGCCGGTCAAAACTTTTTGCATAGGTTTCAAGGAAGCGGAGTTTTCAGAGCTGCGCTACGCCCGCCAGGTGGCGGAGATGTACGGCACGAAGCATACCGAGTTCATAGTAGAAGCCAACATGGCGGATGTGCTTGAGAAGCTGGTGCGCCATTACGGCGAGCCGTACGCCGACTCCAGCGCGCTGCCCTCTTATTTCGTTTCCCGCGAAACCAGGAAGTCCGTAACCGTGGCCTTGAACGGGGACGGGGGCGACGAGGCTTTTGGCGGATACCTGCGGTATGTGGCGATGAAAGCGGACTCTTACTGGCGCGCTATGCCGGCCTTCCTAAAAAGGCCGATGCTGGAAGCCGCGAGCCTGCTGCCGCAGAAGGCGCCCTACGGCTTTTTTTGGCGGGCCGCCAAGTTCCTGAGGGTGTCGCTGCATCACGGGCAGGGCCGCCGCTATCTGTCCACGGTCTCGTTCTTTGGGCCTGACGACAAGGTCGGGCTGTTTAGTCCGGCTTTTGAGGCGGCGTTGGGCGCGGACCTGGGATATGGCGAGCGGTATATAACGGACCTCTTCGACTCGACAGCCGGAGAGGACCTTATAAACAGGCTGAGCTATGTGGATCTCAATTCATACCTGCCGGAATGTCTTATGACCAAGATGGACATCGCCTCGATGGCGAACTCCCTGGAGGCCCGCTCTCCCTTCCTTGACCACAAGGTGGTGGAGTTCGCCTGGGGCCTGCAGGGCGGACTGAAGCTAAAGGGCGTCAATGGCACGAAATGGATACTGAAGGAAACCTTTAAGGATATGCTGCCGAAGGCGATATACAAAAGGGGCAAAATGGGTTTTGGCATTCCGCTGGCCAAATGGTTCAGGGGTGAGCTTAAGGAATACTGGGCGGGGATCTGTCTTTCCGAAAAAGCGCTGGGGCGCGGCTATTTCAGCAGGGACCGGCTCTTCCGGCTTTGGGACGAGCACCAGAGCGGAGCCCGCGACCACGGCTACCGGCTCTGGGCGCTGCTGATGCTGGAGCTCTGGCATAAAGAATTCGCCGATGATTACAGAGTGCGTTAACCGTATCGCTGCCCGGCCGCTCCGCTGATCTTATGAAAATAGTTCTGATCAACCCCGATATACCGTGGAACGCCGGCAATATCGGCCGCACCTGCGTGGCGACCGGGGCGGAGCTGGTTTTTGTGGGGAAGCTGGGTTTTGAGCTGAGTTCAAAAGAGATACGGCGCTCAGGTCTGGATTACTGGCAGTATCTCAAGCATTCCGTCTATCCGGACTTTGAAAGTTTTTTAAAGACCCAGGGCGCAAACCCCTCCCTGATCTTCCTCTCAACGCGGGGCAAAACCTCTTACTGGGAGGCTCCGTATAAAGAAGATTCATGCCTTATATTCGGCAGCGAAGGCGCCGGCTTTCCGGACTGGATGTATGAAAAATACGCGGACAGCCTGTATCGCGTCCCCATGTGGTCAGACCATGTCCGTTCCATAAATCTTTCCACCGCGGCCGGC
>CAZPMW010000005.1:0-2435 GCA_964587805.1 uncultured Elusimicrobiaceae bacterium | reverse complement strand
GTTCACTCTTCCTGAGCCGGTGAGCGGCCGGCTGGAAAATTCACCCCTAAGCTCCGCCCGCGCGGAATGGCTTCTGGCCCGCGAACTTTACTCCGATAAAAATTACCAATCCCCGAAGCAGAGCCGCCTGGACACAAATGCCGGCGGCCTGGTGATGCTGCAGGGCTTCCACTGGTACGCGGACGATTACTGGTATCATCCTCCGAACGGCTGGTGGGGTGTGCTTGCCAACAAAGCCAGGGAGGTGGGCGACGCCGGATTCGGCCTTGTCTGGTTCCCCCCGGTTTCCCGCGGCAGCTATTACCCCACCGAATGGTATAACCTGCAATCGCAGTGGGGGACCGGCGATAACCTGCTCAAAGCTGTCAAAGCGATGCATTCCTCCGGTGTAAAAGTGCTGGCCGATGTAGTCCTCAACCACCGCAACGGCAGTAAGGATTGGGCGGATTTCATCAGCCCGGACTGGCCCACGGAAGTTGTCGTGCGCAATGATGAGTGGCAGGGCGGACCGAAAAGCGCCTACGATGACGAGGGACAGGGAGACGGGGGCTGCCGCGACCTGGACCACCGCAACCCGCTGGTGCGCGAAGACGCCAAAGTTTTCCTGCGCTGGCTCAAAGGCTCCGTCGGGTTCGATGGCTGGCGTTACGACATGGTAAAGGGCTATCCCGCGTATTACACCAGGCTCTATAACGAAGCCTCTAGCCCGTTTTTCTCCGTGGGTGAATATTACGACACCAGCCGCCAGCAGCTGGCGGATTGGGTGGACGGCACGGATGATTCTTCAGCCAAGGCTAAGGCCTCTACGGTCTTTGATTTCACAACCCGCTACTCTCTTGTTGACGCTGTGGAATCCGGGAACTACGGCCGGTTGAATGATAACGGACGCCCTTCCGGGTTTATGGGCTGGTGGCCGGCCAAAGCCGTTACTTTCGTGGAAAACCACGATACTTCCCCGCGGGACCCCGCTTTTCTGCCCAATGCTCCGGCAGAATATAAAAGCCAGCGCCTTATCGGCTACGCCTATGTCCTTACCCATCCCGGAATACCCTGCGTATTCTGGCCCCATTTCTTTGACTGGGGGACTGATTACCGCAACCGCCTGCAGGGGCTTATAAATATAAGGAAAGCCGTCGGCATAACCGCGACAAGCCGCATCTCTGTGGTGGCGGCTTCGGACGAACTCTACGCAGCGATAGTGGAGGGGGAGTCCGGTTCCGTGGCCGTAAAGCTGGGCCGCAATCTGAATTGGAACCCCGGTTCTGGCTGGATTCTTGCGGCCAGCGGCGACCGCTACGCCGTGTGGACCCGGGACCCGAATTAAACTCCAGCGTGTTCCGGAGATAGTCGCGGCTGAAGTCCTGGGCGCCGTGTTGAAAAGCCGATGGAATTGCAATGAGTAACTCCTCAATAACCGTGGTTATGGGTAACTATAACGACGCTCCGCACATAGGCGCGGCTTTGGATTCCCTCTTTTCCCAGACACGACTGCCTGACGAGGTTGTTCTGGTGGAGGACGGCTCCACTGACAATAGTCTTGAAATTATTGACGGCTTTGCTAAAAAATATCCGCAGCTTCGCGTAATCCGGAATGAAAAAAACATGGGGGTAATGTTCTCGTATGAACGGGCTCTGAGCCTGGCCTCCGGAGAGTATGTGGTGGGTTTAGCCTCCGATGATATGTTCCTGCCGGGGTTGGTGGAAAAGTCCACAGCGATGCTGGACAGACATCCCGAAGCGGGATACTGCTGTTCGGACTGCATTACGAGGCTGGAGGACTCCGGTAAAACCATGGTCCATAGGAGGAGATTAAGCCGGGAGGGCGGCTATATCTCTCCCGAACAGCTGGTTGCCCTGATGCGAAAAAGAACGATCTACCTGTCCTTCTTCGGAACTGTTTTTAGAAAAAAATATATGCACGAGTTCGGCCGTATGGCGAATCTTAGGTGGTCCGGCGACAGGGTCTATGCGACGATAACGGCTTTCAGATACGGGTTATGTTACGTGCCGGAGGTCCTTGGACTGTTCCTTTCCAGGAAAGAATCTTTTTCCGGGGTTGGTCTTTTGAACCGCGCGCAGCACGAAAAAGTGATGGAAAACCTGCTAGAACTGCTCAAGACTCCGCAATATGCGGATGTGCTGCCGAAGTATAAGGAATCCTGCGCTTTGGCGTCTTTTGAACTGCCCATCCTCAGGCTCCTAGTCAACAACAAAAAATATCGCGAGTTCCTTTCTCCAAATCTGGTCCGGCGGATATTGGGGGGCGAGTTTATAAATAGAGTGGGAGCGTACGTTCCGACGGCGGCGAAAAATGCTTACTGGTCTTTACGCGGGTTTAGCGCGGAAAGCTAGAGGTAATAATCCTTCACCTTCCAGAGCCAGGCCAGGAGGAAGGCGTGGGTAAGTATAAATGCTATGGCTGCCCCCCCTACATT
>CAZPMW010000004.1:51729-53768 GCA_964587805.1 uncultured Elusimicrobiaceae bacterium | reverse complement strand
CCGGCTTCAGATGCTCCAGCTTTACCTTGTCGAAAGGAGGCAGACCGCCGTAAGGTCCTGTCCATTCGGCCAGGGCGGGATTTCCCCTGGTTTCATCCGCCGCCGCTGCCTGCCGGCTGCCCAGCGAGCACAGCGCCAGCGCCGCCGCGAGCACCGCTACGATCTTCATATGCATAGTTCCCCTCCTTTATCTATCCGCCGCTTCACGGGCGGCTTGTTGCCGAATCAAACGCCGCCTTTTATCAATTTATAACTTTCCAGCCGCGGCGGGCCAGGTCCCAGTAGATAATTCCTCCGGCCACGGCCGCTATGGCCAGAAAGATTAGCCCGGTGGACAGCCGGCCGAAGAGGATGTTTCCAGTCCCGAAGAGGACCATGTAGACCATCACGCAGCCCGCGACGAAGTCCAGCAAATTATTCAGCCCGTCTTTGGGCGGGACTACATCGGCGGCTTCTTTGGCGATAGCGCCCCACAGGGCGGCGTTAGGCCGCACTTTCCGGTAGAAGGACAGAAGCTTCGTCTTGTCCTCCGGCGCCGTAAGAAAAGTGACCAGCAGCCAGGTGACGGTGGAGGCGGCTACGGTCAGCAGCACGGAATACGCGAACTGGCGCGGATCGTCGGAGTTCAGGTTTAAAGCGAACATGGCCAGCATGGAGAAGACGAACGACGCTATCATCGCGGAGATCTCGCTCCAGGCGTTTATCCTCCACCAGAACCACCGGAGAATAAGAACGCTGCCGGTGCCGGCGCCTATCGCCAGCAGGAACTTCCACGCGCCCGCGATAGAGCTCTGGAAATAAGTCACTACGCAGGAGAGGACCATCAGGAATAGCGTGGCAACCTGGGCGGCGCGCACATAATGTTTATCGTCCTCGTTCTTTTTCCAGAACCGCCGGTAAAAATCGTTTATCACGTACGAGGCGCCCCAGTTGAGCTGTGTGGAGATAGTGGACATATAGGCCGCGGCAAAGGCCGCGATCATGACGCCGCGTAAGGCCACGGGGAATACGGCGGGATCTATTATCGTCTTTATAAATCCTGATTCTTTATCGGCCAGATCCGGATAGAGGACGAGCGAGGCTAAAGCGGTCAGGATCCACGGCCACGGCCGCACGGCGTAATGCGCTACGCTGAACCATAAAGTGGCCAGCAGGGAGTTTTTTTCATCCTTGGCGCAGAACATGCGCTGGGCGATATAGCCGCCGCCGCCCGGTTCCGACCCGGGGTACCAGGTCGCCCACCAGGTAACCGAAATAAAGACGAAAAAGGAGATCATCGGCATCCAGGCGGAGCCCATTTCCGGAACAAAAGAAAGGAAGGCTCCGTGACCTTTGGCCGCGGCGAGCGCTTCTAGTTTATCCGCCAGCGGCCCCATTCCGCCGCAGGCCCTGACCGCGTACCAGGCGAGCAGCAGGACCATGCCCATTTTCAGGACGAACTGGAACAGGTCGGTTACAAGCACGCCCCAGAGCCCGGAGAGGGTCGAGATAGAGGCGGTAAGCAGCATCATGGCGAAGACGATCAGCAGCGCCTGGAGCTTGGGGGTCAGCACAACGCCGAGAACGGAGAGGTCGGAGAAATTGAAGATCAGCATCAGGATCTTCACCATCGCCAGGTTGACCCAGCCGAGGATGATGCAGTTTATGGGGAGGCCCAAATATAAAGCCCGGAACCCGCGCAGAAAGGCCGCTGGCGCGCCGCTGTAGCGGATCTCGGCGAATTCCACATCCGTCAGCACCTCGGACCGGCGCCAAAGCCTGGCGAAGAAAAACACCGTGAGCATGTTGCTCATCAGCATGTTCCACCACAGCCAGTTGCCGGCTATGCCGTACATGGCGACCAGGCCGGTTACCGCGAGCGGGGTGTCGGCCGCGAAGGTTGTGGCCACCATGCTGGTCCCGGCCAGCCACCACGAGACATTGCGGCCTCCGACAAAGAATTCCTCGGTGGATTTTGTCGCGCGGCGGCGGTAGTAAAGGCCTATCAGCAGATTCAGCGCGAAATACGCCGCTATCACCGCCCAGTCAATTTTTGTCAG
>CAZPMW010000004.1:37324-51629 GCA_964587805.1 uncultured Elusimicrobiaceae bacterium | reverse complement strand
ATGAAAAAAATACCGATGTCTGACGAGGCTCAGCGCGAATTCGTGCGCATAACGAAGAACATAAACCTTTTCGCCTCGACCTTCAACATGGGCGTCATGGAACAGATACTCTCCTTCGTGGAGCTTTATGAGTTCAAAGCCGGCGAAAAAGTGTTCCGCCAGGGCGACGCCGGGAACGCTTTTTACGCGGTGTCGTCCGGCACGCTGCGGGTAAGCACGCGCGAGGCTTTTTTCTTCTCAAAAAAGATAGCCGCGCTCGGGAAAGGGGACTTTTTCGGGGAAATGGCCATCATGTACCGCGCGCCCCGCAACGCCACCGTCACCTGCGAGACAGCCTGCCAGCTCTTCACCCTCTTAGCCGAAAACTTCCAGTCCGTCCTGCGCACCAACCCCGACTGCGCGGCAGAAATAAAGAAATTGGCGTCAGACCGGCTTTTCGCGCTGAAGAGCGATTCCTGACCGCCGCGCACCGATCCTAAAGTTCTTTCACCGGTTGCCCTGAAGCTCGCGGACCAGGCGGCCGGCGCCATATACTTTGTCGAGCGCCTCTATCAGGGCGGAGCTGTGCACGGCGACCGCGCGGTTGACGGAGGCGTCGAATCCGTATTTGCCTCCGAGCGAATGGATATTGCCGTCGAAGACCAGCCCCACTATCCTGGCGTCCCGGTCGATCATGGGCGAGCCTGAGTTGCCGCCTATAATGTCATTGGTCGTACAGATATTCATCGGGATGGCGAGGTCCAGCCGCGGCTTTGCCGCCAGCCAGCTGCCGGGCAGCGCGAAGGGGGTCCGGCCAGAATGGCGGTCGAACGCGCCCCCCATAAGGGTCACCGGGGAGACATGGCGGCCGTTCTCGTCGTAGCCTTTGACCATCCCGTAGCTCAGCCGCAGGGTAAACGTCGCATCGGGATAGACGCTGGTACCGTAAACGGCGAACTTCGCTTTCGCGATCTTCTCGCTGTTCTGCTTGAGCACGGCCTCTACTTCGTCCTCGTACCGCTTCCGGATAGCGCGCGCATCGGGGTCGATAAGGCGCGCGAGCAGGATCATCGGATCCGCGGAGGCGTCAACGGCCGCCCGCCCGCCGTCGAAAAGACTGCGTCTGACACCGATATCCCTGAGCCGCGTACCGGTAACAACCTCGCGCGCCAGCTCCTCTGGAGAGCGCGGGCCTAAAACTTTTTTAACGAAAGGGTCGTCAGGCCCGAGTTCCTCGCGCACTTTAGTGAGGCTGAACGCGAGCCTGGCTATTTCGAACTCGTCATAGATGGGCGCCGTGCTGAACAGTTCCTGCTTTACGGCCGGCAGGCGGGAGTCGGCGAATTCCCGGTAGCGCTTCCCGATGGGCTTCGGGAGTTCCTCGGCCGCCCTGACAATGGTCCTGGCTATCTCGTACAGCGTCGAGTTGACGCCGTGCTCGATATTGCCGTATGGCACATAGAGCCCCCGCATCACTTCTTCCGCCTTCCCGATCTCATCCCAGGCGCCGCCGTAGGCTTTTTTCAGGGCTGGATCGGCGTCCACCTTCAGGCGAAAGTCCTTCTCGGCCGAAACCTTGCCGGCGAAGAAGGCCCGGTTGAGAAGCGCCTCGTGCCGGCCCTTCAGGTTCTTAAGCGAGTTCTCGACCCCGAACAGCTCGGCGGTAGAGATACGCTTCGGCTCTTCTCCGCGCTTCTGGAATTCGGTGAGCATGCCCCGGTACTCGGAGAGGTACATCGACTTCTTGCGGAGGGAAACGTCACGCTGGAACTCGAGCTCGGCGACGGTCAGCAGCCGGTCGCTGCCCCCGGGATGGCCCGTGACGAATGTCAGGTCACCCTCCCGGACGCCCCCCGCCGGACCGGTCGACGACCAGGCAAAGAAATGGTCGGGCTTCAGGGGTTTGTCGCCGGAATAAACCCGCAGGAGCGAGATGTCAAGGTCGTAGCGCGGGAACATGAAATTGTCCGGATCCCCGCCGAAGAAGGCGATCGCAAGCTCGGGGGCGAACGCAAGCCGGACGTCCTGATAGCGCCGATATTTATAAAGGTTGTACTTCCCGCCGTTATAGAGCGTTACCACGTCGCAGCGTACGTCCTCATCACCCTTGTCGCACTCCTTCTCGACCGCGGACATCTCGGCCTTCTGCCGCTCGTTAAATTCCTTGTCTTCCAGTCCCTTCGTAGCGGAGTTTATACGGTCGGTGACGTCGCTGATCGCGACCAGCTGGTTGACCTCGATCTCGGGGCACTTGACCTCGTCGGCCTCCGTCGCGGCGGAAAAGCCGTCGGCGACGAAGTCCTTCCCGGCGGTCGAGAGCTGCTCGATACAGGAGTGAGCGCAGTGGTGGTTGGTCATAACCAGCCCGCTTCCGGAGACGAAGCTCCCGGAGCATCCCCCGGCAAGACGGACGGAGGACAGCCGGACATGGTCGAGCCAGGCGCGGTCAGGAGCGAAATCGTAGGCCTTTTTCACCTTCGCCGACGGGAAATCGTTGAAGGTCCACATTCCCTCGTCCCCGAACGCCGCCGGGGCGCAGATGGTCAGCAGCAGTATCGCCGTTATGGTGCGCATAGGTTACTCTCCATTCCCAGGTTATTACTCAGGAATTCAGGAGGCAGCTTCCCCCCCCCGTCTTATCTCCCGTTCCGTAAATTTCTGTGCGCCGGGCCGGGCCGATGCGGAGGCCTGTTCACAGAATGGGGCGGAGCAGGCCGCACCGACGCCTGACCGGCCGCTTTTCCCGGGCGCGCCGCGCGCGCCGCCCTCAGTTTGTTAAAGCGCTCGCGTAATTCCATGCGTTTTTCCGGGGGCATGCGCTTCCAGGTTTTGCGCAGCGCCGTCAGACGGGTGCGCATTGCCAGGACATGCGCCCTGCGCCGAAGCAGGCGGCGCATCTTGGCGGGCCGTACCGCCTTGTCGCCGGCGCGCAGGCTTACTTCGTCGCCCTGCTCTACCAATCCTTCCGCCAAGGGCCTGCCGTCCGCGTCTATGGCGGAGACTGAAAGCTTTCCCTCGTCGAACACTCCGGCTGTGGTCTCATTCACGGCCTGGTCGTGCTCAACGCAGAACTCTGTTCCGCGCACCGCCGCCACGGCGGCTGGCGTGCGCACCTCCAGCCGCTCCAGCTTTTTTTTAAGCAGGCCCTGAATTTTGGCCACCAGCGAGCCCATGTCCAGAAAGAAGGACGTCGAGGACCGGCCCAGCGAGGAAATTTTCACAGTCGAACTCTCACCGAGCCTGATGACGCCCCCGTCATCGAGCGCTATCTCCGCGGAGGAGTCCGCGCCGCTGCGGACCTTGTCGCCGGCCGACAAGGGCATTCCCTCTTCGGCTTCGCTCCAGGCGTCCGTTTCCGGAGCGGCCAGAACTTCAACGCTCCCGCTTATGGCGCCCAGCCGCGCGTCAAAATCTTCGGCCGCGGCGCTGAATCCAAACACCGACAGCGCCACCGGCAGGATTAAAAAATATTTTTTTAGGTTCATAATCTCCTCGCCTCTGGGGAATTATAGTATATTCGCCGGCAGGGGGCCCTACGGCGCCGCCATTCGCGGCGGACCAAAGGCCCTTGACAAAATATGCCGACAGGGTATACTTGAATATAATATAGGCAGGACTGACACACAAGGAAATATGGTTATAAAAACTACCCGGCTATACGTCTGTGTTCTGGCGGGTCTGACCTTCGGCGCTCTTGCTTTGCCCGGCAGGGCGCAGGCAGGCGCGCCCTCCGGCGCTGTTGACGCGGCGGAGGAAAGGACCGGCGAATTCAATCCGGCGGCCCCGGTCATAGGAAGCGATTATTCCGGCCTCCCGGCGGCCTCTCCGGCCGCGCCGGCGGCGGCACAGGCCAAAGCGCCTAAATCCCCTTTTTCCGGCACCTTGCTGAACAGCGAGATCAACCGCGGGCTTGGCGGAAACAGTTTCACCTTTGTGCATCTTACCGACGTGCATATCGGAGAGGGCGCCAAGGACTACGGCACGCCTGGGTTTGACGACGCTCCACCTTCGGGAGACGCCGGGGCGCCAGCGCAGAAGCTCAGGGAGACCGTTAACTGGATAAACGCGAACCGGGGCGCGCAAAACATCGCATTCGTTATAATCACGGGTGATTTAACCGACAGCGGAGAAAAGTCCGAATTCCTCAAGGCGAAAGAGATCCTAGACACTTTAGCCGTTCCCTACATACCGATGATCGGAAATCATGAGATCTGGCCTTATACTTCCGATACGGAGGCGGCCGCGCCGGTAGGCGATGAATATCTAAATAATATTTTCGCATCTACGTTCGCGCGCCTGAAGACAACATTCCCCGAATGGAATGACGGAACCAGGCTGACCAGAGCCTTCAACAGCGAATCTAATTCCTACGCCTACTTCCAGAATTTTTCTTTCAGCTATAAAGGGAACCATTTTATCTGCGCCGATTTCGCCGCGAGAGCGCACGCTCCCCTGGGGAACAAAGGGGTGGGGCCCGAAGGGGACCTGTATAACTTCCCCGGCGGGTCCTGGCATTGGTTCAAATCCCACTACAACGATTATCCGGGGAAGGGAAGCGATAACATGCTGGTATTCTCACATTATCCTCTTACCAAGGACATCGTCTCCGGAGTAAACTCGTTCTCCGCCGGTGAGTACAATATAGTCTCCAGCTTCCTGAACGATAACGGGAACAAAAACAGCGCGGGGGCCTGGACCGCGGGGCACGTTCACAGGGATAAGGAATACGGCGTCAGGACTTATTCCCTCAGCACGATATGTCCCGGGATAGAGACAGGCGCCTCCAAAGAAGGCAGTTTAAGGCTTATCACGGTCTGGGGCGCCGCGCAATAGCCCCGGGGCAGCGCAGAACGATTGCCGGCCGCCGCCGCCATCCTCCGGCGGTGGATTTTATTCCCTAAATCAGCTCCTAAGCGCCCTTGCGGCCCCAGCAAGCAGCGCGGTCGATTTTTGCGCCTCTGGAAACGGGCAAAATTCAAGGGACGCATTTGCTAAAATAATGGCACGGGGTGAGACAGGATGGGAGACGATTTATGAAAACATTTACATTCGCCTTGACGCTGCTGCTGCCGCTGAGCGCCTACGCCGACGTCATAATTTTAAAAGACGGAACGCGCATTGAAGGAGCCCTAGAGGGCGAGATTGATGGCGTAGCGCTAGTAAGGACCCAGTACGGGGCGCTGAATATTAAAAAGAGCGATATCGTCTCCCAGACAAAAGCGGAGCCGGCCGCGGCCGCCCCTGCCATGGAAGCCCCGGTAACTTCCACCGAAGCGGCGCTCGCGGTTTCTTCAGCTCCGGCCGCGCTGCCGGACGCGCCGGCCCCCGCGCCGCAATACACTTTTAAAACCGTGGTCCTGAGCAGCATGGCTTACGAGAAGGTCTATTTTGAGGATCTGACCGCCATAGCCACCGAGCTTTTCACCGCCAAAGGGGACTTGATGGGCGTGCGGGGCTCGGTGAAGGACGCTACATACAGGGAATATTACGAGAGCGGCAATCTCAAAACCGAAAAGACCATGCTCAACTCCAAATCTTCCGGCCCGCTAAAGGTTTACTATCCGGGCGGCCTGCTGCAGAGCGAAGCGTCTTATCTCGACGGGCTGCTGAACGGGAGCGTGCGCGTCTATAACGAAAGCGGAAAGCTGCTGTTCGAGCAGAATTTCCTGGCCGGCGTCCAGAACGGATATTTCAGGGAATTCGACGATACAGGCGCGCTTAAATCCGAGCATTTTTACGCTGAAGGCCGCCTTGCCGCAAAGCCCGCGCCACAGGGGAGCCTGCCGGCCGCCGCCGCGGAAACGCCTGACTCTGCGGTTACGGCTACAAGCCGGCGCCTTGCCAGGGGAGAGCGGATCACATTTCACCTTAACAATAAGTACGTGGCTAAAATGCAGCTGGATAAGGACTTTAACCTGATCGCCAGGGACGGGCCGGTTCCGGACGGAGCGGTGAAAATATACGATAAGGCCGGCATCCTTGAAAAAGAGCTGATCTTCGCAAAGAATGAGCTGGTTTGCGTAAAAACCTACGCCGCCGGCGGCGTCCTCCGCGACGAGTTCTATTATAAAGACGGGAAAGCGGCTAAGAAATAAGGCGCTGCTATAAAAGTTTAAGGCCGCCCTGCTTCCAGGGCGGCCTTAGAATTTCTGGGCCCGGTAGGACTTGAACCTACGACCCGACGATTATGAGTCGTCTGCTCTAACCAACTGAGCTACGGGCCCGCTAAATTCGGAAACCTATTTTATCACTTTTTCCGCGCATTACCAACCTTTCCCCTTCTATCATCCCTCCGGGCCGGGCTCTTGCCGGCCGGTTTAAGACTAATGCTTATGCGGAGTGCAGGCGTCCATGCCGAACAGCGGCTTGCCGTCCGCGAACGGGGAAATGGCCCGCAGGCGCTCTATGATAGGCGGCATCGCCTCAAGCACGGAGTCGACCTCCGCTTCGGTATTGTAAATGCTGAAGGAAAACCGGATGGAGCCGTGCGCGTAGGTCTGCGGCACCGCCATGGAAAGCATCACGTGGGACGGCTCGAGCGAGCCGGAGGTGCAGGCCGAGCCGGAGGAGGCGCAGACGCCTTTTTCGCTCAGCATGATAAGGATGGATTCGCCTTCCACGTATTCAAATGCGATGTTAAGCGTATTGGGCAGGCGCCCTGCCTCCCCGCCGCTCACCCGGACATTCCTGATGGTCTTCAGCAGCCCTGCCTGCAGGCGGTCGCGCAGGCCCTTAACATAAGTGTTTTCCCGGTCCAGGTTCAGCTGCGCCAGCTCGGCCGCCTTGCCGAGTCCGACTATATAGGGGACGTTCTCGGTGCCGGCGCGGCGGCCGTGCTCCTGGTGGCCGCCGATAAGGAACGGAGAGAAGCGCGCGCCTTTTTTCACGTAAAGGACCCCGATGCCCTTTGGCGCGTGCAGTTTATGCCCGGAGACAGAAAGCATGTCTATCTCGGCGCCCTTAAGATCTATCGGCACCTTGCCCGCGGCCTGAACGGCGTCCGTGTGAAACAGCGCGCCTTTGGCGTGAGAGATGCGCGCGGCTTCTTCCACCGGAAAAATAACGCCGGTCTCGTTATTGGCCCACATGACGGACACCACCGCGGTATCGGTGGTGACCGCGCGTTTCAGGTCCTCAAGGTTCAGGCGCCCTTCTCCGTCTACCGGCAGGTAGGTTACCCGGTAGCCCTGCGTCTCCAGGAACTTGCAGACGTTAAGCACCCCGGGATGCTCCACTGCGGTGGTAACGATGTGCTTCTTCTCCGGATAGGCGCGCAGCGCCGACCAGATGGCCGTGGAATCGCTCTCGGTGCCGCAGCTGGTGAAAATTATTTCTTCGGGGGACGCGCCAAGCAGCGCCCCCACCTTCCGGCGGGCCTCGTCCAGGTGCTTCTGCACCCCGCCGCCGAAGAAATGCATGCTTGAGGGGTTGCCGTACAGCCCGGTGAAGAAGGGGCGCATCGCCTCCTCCACTTCCGGGGCCACTTTGGTGGTGGCGTTATTATCGAGATAGATAACCTTTTCGTTTTCCATGGCTTCCTCGCGGCGGCGCTTTACTGCGCTTCGATTATCAGTGCGGCGTCTATCTTTTCCTTCAGCTCTTTCTCCACCACATTCTTCAGCGTCTGGCTTGACGAGGGGCAGGAGGAGCACATCCCGAGGAAGCGGACTTTGACTTTGTTGCTGTCCAGGTCGACCAGCTCGATCCAGCCGCCGTCCCGCTTCAGCTTCGGGTTCACGTCTTCCGCCAGCACTTTTTCCACCATTTTGACCCGCTCCACCACGGTCATTTTAGCGAAGGTTTTATGCTCTGCACGCGCCCAGTGGTCCTTAAGTATCTTCTCTATCTCCCCGGCGCATTGCCGGCATCCGCCGCCCGCCTTGGTAAAATTGGTCACCTCTTCCACTGTCCGGAGCCCGTTGGCCTTGATGGCCCGGAGGATCTTGCCCTCGGTGACGCTGAAGCATTTGCAGACTACGGGCCCGTCGTCGCCCACGATCACCTTCTCAACCTTGCCGCCCCTGTAATGCTTTATGGCCGCTTCCAGGGCTTCCATGCCCATTACCGAGCAGTGCATTTTCTCGCTGGGCAGCCCGCCCAGATATTCCGCTATCTCGTTGTTTGTGATCTTGGCGGCCTCGTCCAGCGTTTTGCCTTTGACCATCTCGGTCAGGGCGGAGGAGGAGGCGATGGCGGAGGCGCAGCCGAAGGTTTTAAATTTGGCGTCCGTGATCTTTTCCGTCGCTTTGTCCACCCGGAGCGTAAGCTTAAGCGCGTCGCCGCAGATTATGCTGCCGACCTCTCCCACGGCGTCGGGGTTTTCCAGCTCTCCGACATTCCTGGGATTTTTGAAATGCTCGTATACTTTTTCGGTGTAGTTCCACATAATAGCCTCCGGAAAAATTATAGCAAGTAATGGGGGGCCTACCGCGGCGCCGCGGCAGCGTTGGCGGAGAGGAGCTTCTTCGCGAGCTCCAGCGCGGCCGTTACTATCGCGCCGGCGGCAGGCGCAGGCGTGGCGTAGCCGGAATTTTTGCCGGCCTGCTGACGGACGATCAGGATGTCCGCGTCGGGGCTTTTCTGCGCCTCGTAAACCAGCCCGGGAGAGGACAGCCCCAGCCGGCCCGCGAGGAAAGCCAGAATGGACGCGGGGCCGGCAACGGGGGGCGCCACGGTGAACCTTTCATAGCCGGCCAGAAGCCCGGCGCCGGCCTTCGCAACCAGAACGCAATACAAATAAGGAAAATCCTTCCCCTGAACGCTGTTGATGGAGATCTGGACCTGCATTTCGTAAAACGCCGCGGGCGCGCCGACCAGTTTAACCATAACCCTCGCGTCCTGCGGCTCTCTGGCGCCCCCTTCCGTTTGCGTCAGCGCCAGCATCGGAAACACCTGAACTTCGCTGGGCGCTGCCAGCAGCTTCATCATGCTCTCAAGAAGCTCGATTTTGACGATAAGGCGGTCTTTACGGAGATACTGCCTCACCCCGGAACACCAAAGCGGCAACAATATCACCAGCGCGTCGGCGCCGGCGAAAAGCCAATAGCTGTAAGGGAGGCTGAACCTGGCGGCTAGCGCAAAGTACAGGCCCGCGCACAGCGCGCAGGCCGCGGCGAAGGCGGCCGCTCCCTTCGGATTTGTGATATCAAACAGGTCCTCGTCCCATTTCCTAAGCTGCGCGGCCTTAAGGCGTATAACCGCGTATTCGTCCGGAGTTACCCGCTCCCATTTTTCCCCGCCTGAGGTCTTCAGCCTGGCGTCATAGCCCTTCACCATGCCAAACAGGGAGGCGGCGAGCAAAACAGCCAGGCCGGCCCAGAAGGACAGCGTCAGCTGAACGCAGAGGGCGGCGGCCAGAAGCGCGGCCGTCAGCGCCATGCGCGGCGCATAGGGCAGCTTTGTCGCCAAAACAAATTTTATCTGCCCGTTCTTATCAGGCGGAGGGAACAGGCTCATGATCAGCCACCTCTTTAGGAATACAATTAGCGCTCCTGCGCCCGGCGTCCGCTTTCAGCAATTCCTGGTAACCGGCTTTTTCCCAGTACAGCGGGCATCCGCCGTTGCAGACGGCGAGATCTTCGCATTGCTTGCAGACCTCATGCGCGAAGCCTTTGGCCTGGAAAAATTTGAAGGGCCCGCTCTCCCACAGCTCCCGGAAAGCCCCTTTATGCGCGAAGATATTGCCCATGGGTTTAGGATAGCTTGAGCAGGGCAGTATATCCCCGTTCGGGGCCAGGCTCAGCAGCCCGTCGCAGGCAGCGCAGCCCTTATTGCCCATGCCTTTGGCGACCGGGTTGAACATGCACATCGGCGTGGGGGAATACCACATGAATTCAAGCCCGGCGCGCTCCGCCATGTCCCGGACCGCCTCTATCACCGGGCCGATCTCCGTGTAGGAAATAAAAGTCTCGGTCATATTATCTCCCGCTGACCCGACTGGCATAAGCATGTTCATGGAGAATTTGCCCAGGCCAAGCTCTTTGACCACCGATACGATCCCGGCGAGGGCGGACTTATTGAGAGCTGAAACCGTGGTGTTGGTATGAACGCGCACTCCGGCCGACGCCAGGTTTTTGATCCCCGCCACCGCCGCGTCAAACGCGCCGGGCCGCTGAACTATGGCGTCATGCTCCCGCGCCGTGCCGCCCTCCAGACTGACCTGGGCGGAATCCAGGCCGGCGGCTTTAAGCGCAGACACCGTTCCCGGAGAGAGCAGTGTGCCGTTGGTGATAAGATTCGCCCACATCCCGAGGCTTTTGGCGTGAGCCACCAGCTCAGGCAGCTCCGGGCGCAGCAGCGGCTCTCCGCCGGTAAAGCTGACTGAGGGAACCTGCGCTTCCCGGCTGATAATATCAAGCGCTTCCCTTAGCCGCTCCGCCGGCAGGTCCGGATGGGCCTCGTCCTTTTTACAGCCGCAGCCCGCGTAGCAGAACTTGCAGGCGAGATTGCACCGGTAGGTGACCGCCAGCTCGCTCAAGACCGGCAAAGCGTTGTACGGCAGCGTGAACGGCACTTTTTCGACAGCGCGCCGGTCTTCTTTTTCATTGTAGCAGCCCTTTAGCAGCGCCGTCAGATCCCTGAAAAAATGGTACAGGTCCAGAGAAACCCTTTCCTTATCTTCATGCCCGGCCAGCAGCGCCGCTGTTGTGCCGCCGCCGATGAGATATTCCAGCACCTTAAGTCCCTGCGGATTCAGCTTATAGGCCTGGTTTGGTATCTTTATAAGCAGTGAGTCGGCGCGGCGCACGCGCACAAACGGCTTTATGCGCGCCACATAGCCGTCTATCCACTCAGTTCTCTTTTCCCAATCCTGACTCATTTACTTTCTTTCCTTGATCCTTGTTCCCTGATTCTTGATCCTTGCTCCTTGGTCCTTGCTCCCTGATCCTTAATCCTTTCTTCAATGTCCCGCGCTCACGCAGGCCGAATGGCAGGCGCCGTGGCAGGCCGAGTGGCACGCTGAATGGCAGGCGTCGTGGCAGGCCGAATGACAGGCGTCGTGGCAGACTGTGCGGCTGAACGCGCCCTCATAGCAGGCCTGAGTGGTCTTGAAATTCTCAAAAGGCCCCGCCAGCTCAGGAATCTTAGCGCCCAGGTCCTTGTTCACGCTCGAAACCCTGGCATAGACCGGGTTGATATAGCCGTTAAAGCGGCGCCGGTACCCGCCCCAGTAATAATCGCTGTCCGTATCGGCCCGGCCAGGGCGGTAGTCCTCCAGATTTTTTTTGTAATGCGCCTTGGTGGCGGCCAGATCCGCGTCCCAGAGCTTCTGCTCCAGGCCGGCGGCTATGGTTCTGACGGTTTCATTCACCCCGCCCTGCTCCAGAGTGCCGTCCGGTCTTATGGCGTTGAGCAGCACGGTTTCGTAGGGATCGCCGCCGGCCGCGGCGCCGGATTTTTTTGCCAGGCGAAGCGGCTCTACCGCGCTGATGAGCAGAAGGCCCTTGCGCTCCATATTCGCCAGAATGAGGGACAGCAACTCTCCCACCGGCATATCCAGAAGCACACCGGCTTCGATGGGCGTCAGGTCTGGCGCCACCCGGCCCGGCTTGCGGAAACTTCCCACCTGCAGCTTAGGCGGCGTCCATTCCGCGCTGTCCCAGTTGACTCCGGAGATCCCCTCCTGCGCGGTCAGCATGGACTTGTGCTTGATAGTCATAATGAAGAAAGGGAGAGCGCAGAAAACCGCCGCCATGATCATCGCCAGAAAAAGAGCCTCGCCCCGGCTGATCGGAACCCCTGCGAGAATCCCTCCCGGGAAATAGCGGTTAAAGTAATATTCTTCTTTGGCCGGAAGCTCCGGCGCCGCGCTAGGCGGGCCCTTTAAAAGACCGCTGTAAGACATGGTCTTCAGCGTGAAATATCGCGCGTCCAGATAGAACTGGAGCTGGAAATGGTAGCGGCTCTCCAGGCCCCGGCGGAAGAAGCGGGCGCTGACAACGTTCTCCCCGGACGAATTCCGGGCGGAAGGATGGTCTATCGTGAATCGTTCGTTCACGAATTTCTCGGTCCTGAAACCTATCTTTTCAAAAAAATCCGGCCCCGGCTTTTCGTCCGGGGTGGTCACAGGGAGCCACACGGTCACGGCCTGATGCGCCAGCGGGTCCTGCCACTGCACAGGCGCCCAGTTAAACACGGCAAGGCGCTTCTCTCCGGAGTAGGTCTGCGTAAGAAGACCGGCGCCCTCCAGGTCCGCTGTGTAGCGGAAAAAATACGTTATCGCCCCGTCCGTGAACGCGCGGCCGCCGGAGAGAGATATGTCATATTTTTTTTCGGACACCTTTCTGATCTCCAGCGGATATCTGTTGCCGGCCGCATCCAGCGCGTAGGCGCGGGCCGCGTCGAAAACCGGCGTTTCCTGAAAGCCTTCGAAATCAAACCCGTGCAGCGATCCGCCGGTCGCGGTCCATCTGACCGCGTAAGAGATCATGGCCCCGCCTGCGCGGTTCAGCACGACTTCGCTCTCCACCCAGTCCATCTTAAACCCCGCGGCGCCGCAGGGCCGGACCGGCCATAAGAGCGCAAGCGCGGCGGCGGCTAAAATAAGCGTTTTCGTGTTTTTCATAGTTTTCCCGCCAGGCCCGGGCTCCCGGCCGGCGCTCCGGCGCGCTGGCTCAGGCCGAATTCCACCAGAACTCCGGGCCGCCCGCACAGCAGGGCGGCCCAGAAAAAAGCCGCGCCCAGAAGCGCCGCAACCGCCCGCAGCTGCATCTGCATCAGCTTTACCGCGGCGTTGAAGTCCGGCGCCAGCGCCGCTCCGTCGCGGATAAGCGGCTGCGGAACCAGCAGACCGGGAACAAGGAAGAGAGCGAGGCAGCAGGCCGCGGCCGAGTAGAAGAGCCTGCGGGAGGCGGTCAGCGCCCAGGCCTTTCTTAACAGCAGGCCGACGCCCGTCGCGCACACGCCCAGAGACACCAGGAGATATACGACGAATACCAGGCGTATATGCGTGACCGCAAGGCCGGCCAGGAAGGGCATCTCAACGGGCAGGGAGGAGCCGGCCAGCCCCAGCATAAAGCCGGGAGAGGAAAACATGGCCGCCAGCGTGAAATTATCGTACGCGGCTAGCGCCGAGTGGCACCCGCCGAGCAGCATGAACGCCCAGGCCGCGGATCCGACCAGGACCGATCTTTTGTTTTCTGTCATATGCGCCGGACCCCGTACCGCCGGATTCCTTATTATATAAAATAGCCATTTACTTGTT
This sequence comes from uncultured Elusimicrobiaceae bacterium, assembly GCA_964587805.1. Lineage (GTDB taxonomy): Bacteria > Elusimicrobiota > Elusimicrobia > Elusimicrobiales > UBA9959 > YA12-FULL-51-18. The sequence goes on along the minus strand of CAZPMW010000004.1, from coordinate 38,446 downwards.
GCCAGTTACACATAAATTTATTACATTAGTATCAGCAGTTAAAGAGGATAATAAGGCATGCAGGTCAAAGTCGTAAGGCAATACACCGTGTTCCTTCCCAACGTTCCGGGCGCCCTCAGCCGGTTCGTGGGGCTGTTTGTCAACGAGGGTATCAATATAATAGGCATCGCCTCCGAAATACGCGACGATTCCGGCGTGGTCCGCGTGACCGTAGATACTGATAAAAAAATAAGCTATATCCTTACCAGCGCCGGCTTCACTACCGTTGAAACGCCGATAATCTCCCTGGAGCTGACCGACCAGCCCGGAGAGCTCCTCTCTCTGACAAAAAAGCTCGCGACTCACGGTATCAATATCACCACCGTATACGGCACCGCTCTGGGCGGCGAACCCTCCCGCATACTGATAGGCGTATCCGACGCCGACCGCGCCATAGAGATTTTCGGGGCCGACGCTGACCCGGCTTAGTTCCCGGCGCCAAATAAAAAGCCCCCGCTTTACCGGGGGCTTTTTTATTTTAGCGCGCCGCCGTCCTCCGGCCACGTCCCGGCTCACTGCCGGGTAAGTTTCCTGTACTTTATGCGGTGCGGGATCTCGGCTTCCTCTCCCAGTCGGGCCCGGCGGTTCTCCTCGTATTCCGAGAAATTGCCCTCGAACCAGAAAACCTTGCTGTCTCCCTCAAAGGCCATGATGTGCGTGGCGATCCTGTCCAGGAACCAGCGGTCGTGGCTGATGACCACCGCGCAGCCTCCGAAGTTTTCGAGGGCCTCCTCGAGGGCCCGCATGGTGTTCACGTCCAGGTCGTTGGTAGGCTCGTCCAGCAGTATTAAATTGGAGCCCTCTTTCAGCATTACCGCCAGGTGCACCCGGTTGCGCTCCCCGCCGGAGAGCTCCGAGACCTTTTTTTGCTGGTCCGGGCCCAGAAAATTAAACCGGGCGACATAGGCGCGGGAGTTCACTTCCTGTTTGCCGAGCTTTACGATATCCAGCCCTCCGGAAATAGCCTCCCAGACGTTCTTGGCCGGATCCAGCGAAGAGCGCGCCTGGTCGACGTATGACAGCTTGACTGTCTCGCCGACCCTGAACGAGCCGGAGTCCGGCTTTTCCTGGCCGGTTATCATC
>CAZPMW010000004.1:0-37314 GCA_964587805.1 uncultured Elusimicrobiaceae bacterium | reverse complement strand
CGTGGTCTTGCCGGCGCCGTTGGTGCCTATCACGCCCACTATGCCGCCCGGGGGGAGCTTGAAATTTAAGTCCTCCACCAGTATTTTTTCCCCGTAGGCCTTGCTTACTTTCTCTGCCTCAATAACGACGCCGCCGAGCCTCGGGCCCGCGGGGATATAGATTTCCAGATCTTTGGCGAGCTTCTCATTGCCCTGTCCCAGCAGGTTTTCATAAGCCGTTATGCGGGCCTGTGACTTCACGCGCCGGCCTTTCGGGGACATGCGTATCCACTCCAGCTCGCGCGCCAGCGTCTTCTGCCTTTCGCTCTCGGCCTTTTCTTCGACACGCAGGCGGTCCTGCTTCTGCTCAAGCCAGGAGGAGTAATTGCCCTTCCAGGGAATGCCGTGCCCGCGGTCCAGCTCCAGGATCCAGCCGGCCACATTGTCCAGGAAATAGCGGTCATGGGTAACGGCTATGATCGTGCCCTTATATTCCTTCAGGTGATGTTCCAGCCAGGCCACGGACTCCGCGTCCAGGTGGTTGGTCGGCTCGTCCAGAAGCAATATGTCAGGCTTCTGAAGCAGCAGCCGGCAGAGCGCCACCCGGCGCCTTTCGCCTCCGGAGATCGTTTTAACCGGAGTGTCTCCTTCCGGGCAGCCAAGGGCGTCCATGGCCATTTCAAGCCTGGAATCTATATCCCAGGCGTCCAGGGCGTCTATTTTTTCCTGCACCTTTGACTGCCTTTCTATGAGGTCGTTCATCGCCGCGTCGCTCATGGGCTCCGCCATCTTTTCGTTTATCTCGTTGTATTCCTTCAGCGCGGCGATAGTCTCCGGTACGCCCTCTTCTACTACCTGCCGGACGGTTTTAGTATCGTCCAGCTGCGGCTCCTGCTCAAGCATACCGACGGTATGGCCCGGAGACAGCACCGTTTCTCCTTTGAAATCGGTGTCCTTTCCCGCGAGTATGCGCAGGAGCGAGCTTTTGCCGGAGCCGTTGAGCCCCAGCACGCCTATCTTGGCGCCGTAGAAGTACGACAGGTAGACGTCCTTTAGCACGGCTTTTTTGTCGTAGAATTTGCTTACCCCGACCATTGAGTAAATTATTTTATCAGGTTTATTGTCAGCCATTTGCTCCTCCGTACCGTCGCGTTCTCCGCAAATCCGAAACCGCTCACCCGGCTATAAATTTTTTAAGCCCGGTCATGATCATCTGAACGGAAATAGTTATAAGTATCATACCCATCAGCTTTTCCATAGCGAGGAGCCCGCGCCGGCCGAGCAGGCGCGAGAGCGGACCCGCCAGCACGCCCAGTATCGCGGCGTTGATCAGCCAGGCCGTTCCCACCACTCCCGTCCACAGGCCCAGTTTGCCAGGGTCCTGCAGCGAAAACAGCAGCACCGTGGTAAGCGTGGACGGGCCCGCTATAAGCGGAATGGCCAGCGGAACGATGAAGGGTTCCCCGTCCGGACTGTCCGCGAAGCTGGAATGATGCGTCGGGAAGATCATCTGCAGGGCTATCAGGAAGAGCACTATCCCGCCGGCTACGGCCATAGCCGTAAGGTCGATGGACAGCAGCGAAACCAGATATTTTCCGAACAACAGGAAGAAGAGCATTATCCCCAGCGCAATGAACAGCTCCCGCACCACTATCCTGTGTTTTCTTTCTTCCGGCGCTCCTTTGAGCGCAGAAATGAACATGGGGATGTTCCCCAGAGGGTCCATCACCAGCGTGAGCATGAACACGGACGAAATGAAAGCCTTAATTTCCACTCAAAACCTCCCGCTCCTGAAAAAAAGCGGACGGGGCGCCTCAGGGCATCCCCGCCCGCTTTATGACGCTTTTTATTTTTTTTCTTCTATGGCCGCGTCCTCGTCCACTATCGGCTCAACTGAGCCGATTTTATCGCCTTCCTCCAGCCTGACCAGGCGTACGCCCTGGGTGTTGCGGGAGATGGCGCGGATATCCTTACAGGGCATGCGGATGATCTTGCCTTTTTCGGTCATCACCATCAGGTGATCCTTGTTCTCCACCAGGTGGATGGCTATCACGGCCCCGTTGCGGTCGCTCGCTTTAATGGTGATGACGCCCGAGCCGCCGCGGTGCTGGTTGCGGTATTCATCCAGGTCCGTGCGCTTGCCGTAGCCGTTCTCGCAGACAGTCAAAAGCGTTTTAACGCTCTTGGGCTCGGCCACTTCCATCGCTATAACCTGGTCGTCCTTGTCCAGGCGTATGCCGCGCACGCCCATGGCGTTCCTGCCCATGGACCGCACGTCGGACTCGTTGAACCTTATGGACATGCCGGATTTAGTGCCGATGATGATCTCGTGCTTACCGTCGGTATGCCCAACGCTGGTCAGGATGTCGCCATCCTCGAGCGTGATGGCGTTTATACCTGAGCGGCGGATATTGGCGAAGTCCTCTATTGGGGTCTTCTTGATGTTCCCCTTGCGCGTGCACATTACTATATAGGACGCCTTACCCTTGGCCTCTTCAAAGGATTCGATGGCCAGCACCGAAGTAACCTTCTCATCTTTAACCTGCAGCAGGTTGACTATCGCCTTGCCGCGGGAGGTCCTGTTGCCCTCCGGGATTTCATAACCCTTCAGCGCGTACACTTTGCCGCGCGTGGTGAACAGCAGAATGGTGGCGTGGCTGGAGGTGACGAAGAGCTTTTCAATAAAGTCTTCATCTTTGACGTCGGAGCCTATTATGCCCTTGCCGCCCCTTCCCTGGACCTTATACGTGTCGGCCGGGATCCTCTTGATATATCCGCCGTGGGACATCGTGATTATAACCCGCTCCTCAGGGATCAGGTCCTCTATGTCCAGCTCGGCTGACTCGCCGGCGATCTCGGTCTGGCGCTTGTCTCCGTACTTGGCCTTCATCTCCCGGAGCTCATCCACAATTATCTTAAGCACGCGCTTCGGGTCGGCCAGAATAGCGCGAAGCTCTCCTATGAGCTTCATCAGGGCCTTGTGCTCCTCTTCGATCGCCCCCACTTCCAGGCGGGTGAGCTGGTGCAGGCGCATATCCAGAATAGCCTGCGACTGGATGTCGGACAGCGCGAATTTAGCCATCAGCTTCGTCTTGGCTTCCAGCGCGTCCTTGGATTTCTTTATGATTTCCACCACGGCGTCGATATTCTGGAGAGCTATCAGGTAGCCCTCAAGGATGTGGGCGCGGGCCAGGGCCTTCTTCAGGTCGTATTTGGTCCTGTTTACTACCATCAGGCGGCGGTGGCGGACGTATTGCTGTATCACTTCTTTAATTGGCAGAACGCGGGGGCGGCCGTCGACGATGGCCAGCATGATCACCCCGAAAGAGGCCTCCATCTGCGTATGTTTGTAAAGCTGGTTCAGCACTACCTGGGCGTTGCCGTCGCGCTTTATCTCTATCACGATGCGCATGCCGCGCCGGTCGGACTCGTCGCGCAGATCGGAAATGTCCGGGATCTTCTTTTCCTTTACCAGCTCCGCGATGGTCTCGATAAGGGTGGCCTTGTTGACCTGATAGGGAATCTCTGAGATCGCGATGCATTCCCGGTTGCCCTTCATCTCCTCTATTTCGGCGCGCGCCTGGGTGGTGATGGATCCGCGGCCGGTCTCGAAGTAATCTTTTATGCCCTTGCGGCCCCGGATGATGCCGCCGGTCGGAAAATCCGGACCCTTCAGGACCTTCATCAGCTCTTTCACTTCTATGTCCGGGTTTTCTATCACGCTGATGGTGGCGTCGCAGACCTCTCCAAGGTTATGCGTGGGGATATTGGTCGCCATGCCCACGGCTATGCCGGAGGAGCCGTTGACTAGCAAATTTGGGAGCTTGGCCGGCAGCACCGACGGCTCGGTCAGAGACCCGTCGTAGTTTGGCGTGAACTTAACCGTCTCTTTTTCTATGTCGGCAAGCAGCTCGCCGGCTATGCCCGAGAGGCGCGCCTCGGTGTACCTCATGGCGGCCGCCGGGTCTCCGTCCACTGAGCCGAAGTTTCCCTGCCCGTCCACCAGCATGTAGCGCAGGCTGAAAGGCTGGGCCATGCGCACGAGCGTGTCGTAGATGGAGGCGTCGCCGTGCGGATGGTACTTGCCCATTACGTCGCCGACTATGCGGGCTGATTTTTTGAAGGGTTTATTGTGCTGCAGGCCCATATCGTCCATGGTGTACAGCACGCGGCGGTGAACAGGCTTCAGGCCGTCGCGCACGTCGGGCAGGGCCCTGCCGACAATAACGCTCATGGAGTAGTCTATATAAGAGGCCTTCATCTCCTCGCTTATATCGCGGTCAACGATGTTGGAAAACATGTTTTCCGGCTGCTTTGGTGTAAGGTCTTTGTGCTCTGCCATTTTTGATAGCTCCGTTGCTTAAATATCCAGATTGCGGGCGGCCAGGGCGTTCTGCTCGATGAACACGCGGCGCGGCTCCACCTTATCGCCCATCAGGGTGGTGAACATTTTTTCTGCCTCCGCCGGATCTTCCAGCGAAACCCTGAGGAGTTTGCGCTTCATCGGGTCCATGGTTGTCTCCCACAGCTGCCCCGGGTTCATTTCGCCCAGACCCTTATAGCGCTGGATGTGCGCGCCGGCGGCGCCCGCCTTCATTACGTTCTCCATCAGGGTCTTGAGATCCTTGGAGGAGACAAGCGTTTTTTCCGTGGTCAGCTCGAACCGGGGCGGCGCCTTTTCATCTTCCACATGGAAGTCGGCCAGGCTGTAGCCGTGGACTTTCAGTTTGGCCGTAATGTTATTAAGGCGCGTAAACTCGCCCAGGGTCTGGAAATCCGGACCGAGGTCGTCCTCGTCTATCTCAGCTCCGGGCGCCCCTTCTCTGGCCCGTATGTCCTTTTTCTTCTGCACATACTCCGTTTCGTAGGTTTCCCATTCAGCTTCGGTGAAAAAATACCGGTACGTCTCCGGTCCGGTCTCTATGCGGTAGATCGGAACCTGGCCCTCGGCCTGGAACTTGAGATAATCCTTCAGCGTCAGATTCTTGCTTTCCAGCTTGCGGCTGGTGTTCTCCGTCGCTATAGTCAGTTCCATCAGCTCGCAGATCTCTTTCTCGTCGAGTTTCTTCCCTTTGACCTTTATGGCTATGCCGGAAAGAGCCTCTTTAAGCTGCCATTTCTGCAGCTTTTCCTCGTTATCGAAATAAGATTCGAATTTTCCTTTCTTAACTTTGTAGAGCGGCGGCTGGGCTATATAGATATGTCCCTGGTCTACCAGCGGACGCATCTGCCTGTAGAAGAAGGTGAGCAGCAGCGTTCGGATATGCTGTCCGTCCACGTCGGCGTCGGCCATAATGACGATCTTATGATAGCGCAGCTTATCTATATTAAAACCGTCTTCCCCCTCTCCTATGCCGGTGCCTACGGCGGAAATAATATTGCGGATCTGCTCGCTGGAAATAATCTTCACCAGCTGTGACTTTTCAACGTTCAGGATCTTGCCGCGCAGCGGCAGAATGGCCTGAAAAACGCGGTCGCGGCCCTGCTTAGCCGAGCCGCCGGCCGAGTCTCCTTCCACGATAAAGATCTCTGATTTTTTCGGGTCTTTTTCCTGGCAGTCAGCGAGCTTGCCCGGCAGGCCGGAATCCGTCAGGGAACCTTTGCGGCGCGCCAGGTCCTTGGCGCGGCGGGCGGCCTCGCGGGCCTCTGCGGCGCCCAGGCCCTTCTGGCAGATCGCTTTGGCAATAGTCGGATGCTCCTCAAAGAATACGCCGAGCGCTTCGCCGGTGAGGGTTTTAACTATGCCCTCCACCTCTCCGTTGCCCAGCTTGGTCTTGGTCTGGCCTTCGAACTGGGGGTGGGGTATTTTAACGGAGACTACGACTGTTAAACCTTCCCGCACGTCGTCGCCGGTAACGTTATAATCCTTATCTTTCGCAAGGTCGTATTTTTTAATGTAATCGTTTATAACGCGGGTCAGGGAAGAGCGGAAGCCGGACACATGGGTGCCGCCCTCTATCGTCTTGATATTGTTGACGAAAGAGAAAAGCGTCTCGGAATAATCCGTGTTATACTGGATAGCCAGATCCAGCATCGTATCCCCTTCCGTCTTTGAGACGAAGATGGGCTCGTCGTTTATAACCTGCTTATTTGTGTTGAGAAATTTAACAAACTGCTTTATTCCGCCCTCGAAAAAGAAGGTGTGTTTTTTACCCTCTTCGCGCTCGTCTATAATGGTAATGCGGCAGCCGGGGTTCAGAAAAGCCAGCTCGCGCAGGCGGTTGGAAATAGTGTCAAACGAAAGCACAACGTCTCCGAACACCCCGGTGTCGGCCTTAAAGGTCACCACTGTCCCGTGGTGGTCCGTCGTCCCTATATGCTTAACGTCGGCCTGCGGCTTTCCGCGCTTATATTCCTGTCTCCAGATCTTTCCGTCGCGGTGAACCAGCACCTCCATCCACTCTGACAGGGCGTTCACAACCGATACTCCCACCCCGTGCAGCCCTCCGGAAACTTTATATCCGCCGCCGTCAAATTTTCCGCCCGCGTGCAGCACGGTCAGCACTACCTCCAGAGCCGACTTACCCTTGAGCTTCGGATCCTTTACATCCTTCATGGGATCCACCGGGATGCCGCGCCCGTTATCGGTTACGGAACAGATATTATCGTCTTTAAGAATCACATCTATCTTGTTGCACCCGCCGGCCAGAATTTCGTCTATGGAATTATCGACGACTTCATACACCAGGTGGTGCAGGCCCTGAACGCCTGTGGAACCGATATACATTGCCGGCCGCTTGCGCACGGCCTCAAGGCCTTCCAATACCTGTATTTGCGACGCATCATAGCTTTCGGATTTTGCGTCCGGGGTCTTATTCATTTAAGTCTCTCCTCTTGCCTGCTTAAAAATTATTAATCAGGAAACATTACCGTCAGGCCGACTGCCTTATCCCCTTTAGCCAGGGGGTGGAAAAATACTTATTCAGACTTCTCGTTATCTGCCGGCTGCTCATAACCAGTTCGTTATAAACCACGGAAGAATCTGTTTTCACAACGATATAGCCTTTATTAATTCCCACCAGCTCACAGTGCCCGGCCAGCCGGCCAAATTCCTTTTTCCATACCGCTTCAAGAATTACCAGCCTTTCCGGGACAATCCCTCCCAGGGTTTTCCAGGAGTTTTGCACGTACATAACGTTCGTCCAGTTGGCGGCTCTTTTGGCAAGGAACATATTACAGTTTAAATTCCGGGCCTTATTGAGTCCGGAGCGGCATTACTATATAACAAAAGTTTTCGTTTTCCGTCATTCTGACCATTACCGGAGTGGACGGAGAACTAAAATCAAAAATAACTTTCTGATCCCCTACTGTTCTCAGAATATCCAGTATAAATTTCGGGTTGAAGCTGACCTGGAATTCCTTCCCTTTATGCTCCGCCTCAATTTCGTCTTCAAAATCCATGGTCTGGGTGGCGGAGGTCACTACCAGCACATCCTTTTTAAAATTATACTTTACCGCCCCGCTGCGTTCCGTGGAGCAGATGGCCGCCCTTTTGGTGACGGCTAATAATTTTGCCGCGTCTATCCCCACCGATATTTCCTTGGTTTTGGGAATTATCTGTTCGTAGGCAGGGAAGCTGCCCTCTATCAGGCGGGAAATAAAAACTGTTTTAGCCGCTTTAAACCCTATCTGGTTAGAAGTCAGCCCGACTATTATGTTTTCTTTTTCCCCTATAGCGGCGCTTTTTATAAATTTAACCAGTTCGTTCATTATCTTAGCCGGAACTATAACTTTAAAGTCCTTTTTAATTTTAACCTCGTCCGTTGTAGCGACAGCCAGCCTTCGGCCATCGGTCGCTATCAGGGAAAACTTTTCTTTTTCATTTTTCCACAGGAGCCCGTTCAAAAAATGCCTGTCGTCTTCGGTAGACGCGGAAAAAACCGTCCCGCTTATCATTGCCGATAAAAGCCCCGCCGGTATATTGAAGGAATTAGTCTCATCCAGATCGGGTATTACCGGATAGTCCGCTTTAGGCGCACCGCTCAGTTTGAACTTTGATTTTCCGCTGTTCACCGCAACCCGGTTGGCCTCGTCCGTAGATATGGTTACTTCGGCCTCTTCACCCAGATTCTGGACTATTTCCATGAATTTCTTCATGGGGACGGTAATATTCCCCTCTGTTTTAACTTCCACGTTGATTTTATGCTTAATAGCCATTTCCAGGTCGGTAAATACGACTTTAAGGCCCCCGCCGTCGGTTTCCATTAAAAAATTCTGCAGTATGGGAATGGTGCTGCTTTTGGCTGAAACGCCTGACTGCAGCGTTTGAATTCCCTTGATTAGCGTTTCCCTATTACTGGTGATTTTCATCATTATCTCCGTCTATAAGAGGGTCTGTTGGTAATGTTTACAGTGTTTATTACATTGAGCGAACTTATTAACAGCGCCGGCTTACTTATTAATACTCTCCCCAAAAAAAACCAGGGATCACGCTGGGCCGGAGGTATTAACAGCCCGGATCTTGGTTATTAACAGGTTAATAAGCTCATTAAAATAGGGGTCAGACTGAACCATCTGCTTGATCTTATCGCGCGCAAACATCACCGTTGTATGGTCCCGGTTAAAAACCTCACCTATTTCCGGCAGCGACATTTCAGTCAGGGCGCAGGCCAGATACATCGCTATCTGCCGCGGAAAAGCGATGGCCTCGGTTTTGCGAGGGGACTTGAAATCCTTTTTGTCCATGTTATACTTTTCAGCCACCACGGCTTTTATCGTGTCCACATTTACCCGGTTTTCATCCTGCTCGCCGGTAGTCATATGGTCTTTGATTACGCCCCGGACGATGTCTATGGTGGGCTGGATATGCATGTTGGCGCAATAATTTCCCACCGTTATAAGACACCCCTCCAGCTCGCGGATATTCTTTTTGACGTTTTCAGCTACAAAGGTTATTACTTCGTCGGGAACGGCAAATTTATATATTTCTTTTTTCTGCCGCAATATGGCTATGCGGGTTTCAAGATCGGGCATTTTTATATCCACCGCAAGCCCGGACAGGAATCTGGAAACCAGGCGCTGGCTCAGGGCCAGCTCCTTCGGCGGCCTGTCGGAAGTTACCACGATCTGTTTTTTTGATTCGAACAGGGAATTGAAGGTATAAAAGAATTCTTCCTCGCTTTTATCCTTGCCGATTAAAAACTGAATATCATCCAGCAAAATGCAGTCCAGCTTGCGGTATTTGTTCCGGAACGTTTCCGGGGACTTGTTTTGCAGATTTTCTATATATTCGTTCACAAAATTCTCGCTCGCCGTATATATAATGCGGGCGCCCGGGTTGTTTTTCAAGATCCCGTTGGCTATGGCGTGCAGGAGATGGGTTTTTCCCAGTCCGGGAGCGCTATATATAAAGAAGGGGTTGGACTTTCCAGGGTTCTGGGAAAGAGCAACAGCGGAGGCGAAGGCGAACCGGTTTGACGCGCCCTCGATAAATGTATCAAAAGTGTAATTAGGATTAAACGCGAAAGCGGGCGTCAGGCCCATGCCAGGGGTCCTGTTATTCGTTTCCTCCCTGACGGGTTCAATGACAGGCTCCGGCTGCGGCGCGGGCTTCGGTTCGCTAGAGGCCAGAGATAAGGAGTAATTGATAGTAAAGGTCCGGCCAGTCAAAGCGAAGGCCGTTTTTATAATGGTTTCCTCGTAGCGCTCCTTAACGGTTTTATAGATCATGGAATCCGGCACCTCAAGCTTGAGCGTGTCGGCCTCTATGACCAGCGGCTTGATCGGCCTGAGCCAAAGGTCCACGGCTTCATGAGTTATCTCATTCTCTAGTTTTTTGAGAATATTCAGCCAGATTTCTTTTATGTCTGTTGGTTTATCCACAGCTTATCCACAACTGTTAGCAGATTCTCTCTAGCCTAAAAAAACGCTTATAAAACAACACTTTTTTGAGTTGATAACTGTTTTAAAGTTTTCCATAGCGCTGCTTGCTATATGTCAATGTTTAAAAAATGTTTCCTGACCGGTCAACCCGTGAAGAACCTTAATAATGTTAGTCTTTTTAGCCGAAAAAGTCAACAGCACAGCAGGAAAACAAAATGGCCTGTCAGGGACAAGCGCGGGCTCCTGCATCATCTTAGGGCTGCGGTTCCTGGGTGCCTGGAGGGGGCGGCGGCAGAGGGGCGGGATGTTTGGCGGCCCGCTTGACGTGTTTTACCCCAGCGGTATGGCGTGGCTCTGGCACAAAGGCGGAAGCGGGCGCCACGGACGGCTCCTTTGAGAAAAGCGGCTGAGCCGGCGCCTTGTCTTCCCGCCACGCGCGCAGCGTTTCCTCGCTTTCCACGGCAAAGGCTTCCGGCAGCATAGCAACGGCCAGTTTTGCTTTTCTGGCTTTGTCAGAAATCTCTTCTGCGGCTTTGGCAGAGGTGAACAGTTGTCCGTCCAAAAGCTTCAGGTTTACAACAGTCAGGCCCATCAGATAAACGGAGCCGGTCTTATTGGGGCCGAGGGCGACGGTTTTGTCGCTAATAGCGTCAAAAGCCTGCTGCAGCCACTCCGGCTGTATTCCGGGCGATAAATGGTTTAACACCAGCGCTTTCTTCGCTCCTGTATTGAAGGCCAGCTGTAAAACGTTAGCGAGACCGGCGGCCGGACTTTTCCCTCTGGTATTCAGAAAACCGGGATCGTCGGCGTCCAGCCAGGTCAGGTCGGGATGGCGCGCGGATTTTTCGTAGGCCAGGATAGTTATCGCGTTGCCGAATTTTCTGACCAGCTTATAAGCATTTTGAATAAGATCCAGATGTATATGAACGGCGCGCTCCGATCCGAATGTGCCGGTGAGCGCCGGGCTGACGCGTTCCGGGACCGGGGCCTCCACCAGAAGAATAATACAGTTGTTGCGCGCGGTGTTCATATGTTTAAAAGAGACCCTAAATGCGTTTGAGAAGTCTCTTCAAAGTATATTATACTACATCCCGCAACAGGAAGACGCGGAGGTTATGAAAAAGACAGAGAAGCTAAAGGTGGTTATCTACGGAGGAATGTTCGACCCGCCCCACCGGGGTCACTTTGCTCTGGTAAAGGCGGCCCTCAGGGAGCTCGGCCCCTCCGCGCTCTATATTGTGCCGGGATTCCGCTCTCCGTTCAAGGCCCCTCCGCGCGCCTCTTTCCGCGACCGCGCAGCGATGCTTAAGGCGGGGCTCAGGGCCGTAGGGCTGGGCGGAGACGGGCGCGTGATGATACACCCCTATGAAGACGAACGCGGCCGCCTGACCTACACCTGGCGGACTGTGGTTTTCTTCAGGAAAAAGCACCCTGGAGCAGAGCTTTACTTTTTGCTCGGGTCCGATTGCCTGGCAACTTTTCACAAATGGAAAAATTACAGGCGTATTACTGCGGAGGCCCGCCTGCTGGCAGGAGTCCGCAAGGGCTCGCCGCCGGGGGCTTCCCGCGGGCTTCCTGTGGCGCGGCTCAGGGGCCGGTTTCCGGACATTGCGTCAACCGAGCTTAAAAACGAGCTTTTCGCCGGCGGGCGCCCGCCCGGGCTTTTGAGCGGCACGGAGGAGTATATCGCCGCGAGGGGACTCTATCTCGCCGGCCTTCGCCGCGCTCTTGCGCGAAGGATGTCGCCAGGACGCTTCAGACACACTATTGGAACCGCCCGCCTGGCGCTTGCGCTGGCTATCAAATACGGGGCTGATCCCTGGCAAACCGCGCTCGCCGCCCTGCTGCATGATGCCGCCCGCGACCTTCCTCCGCGGGATATGGCTGCATACGCCGCGAGCGCCAGACTTAAAATGCCGGCGCTGAAAGCCGCGCTGAAAAACGCCCCGGCAACGGTCCATTCCTGCGCCGGCGCGGCGATGGCGGAAAAAAATTTCGGCGTAACGGATAGCGCGGTGCTGAAGGCGATACGGTCACACACCTTTGGATGCGCGGCGCCCGGCCTGCTGGATAAAATAATTTTAATCGCGGACCTGGCGGAGGAGGGCCGGAGCTTTTCCGGGGCCCGCAGGATAAAAAAACTGGCTTTTAAGGATCTGGACGCGGCATACGCGGCCGCCCATTATCTCAAACTGGGCCACGCCTTCAGGGCGGGCCGGTGGATACACCCGGAAAGCATAAAAGCATGGAACCGTCTATTAGAAAAAAGCTGGTGATCGCGCTGACAGCGGGCGGGTGCCTTGTTCTCGCCCTTGTCACGGCGCATTATCTTTCCCCGATTTCAGGAAGGCTGGCCTCCGGCCGGGACGTGGGGCTGGTCCTGTTGAATAAGGACCGGCCCATGCTCTTTGTCTATCATCCTTTTTCAAGGACCATCAATTCCGTGCGGCTGCCGGGCAGGACCTTCTCCGGCGCCAGAGGCGGCGGTTCGGCGTACCAGCGGGCCTGCGAAGTTTTAAAAAAGTTCCCGCAGAACTGGGGCCAGACACAGGACGCGCCAGGCTATATAGAGGTAGCGGCCCCCGATCTTGACGCTTTTGAAGCCCTGCTGAACAACTGGCGATCGCGCCCCGCGCGCCTTGTGACGCTGTGCCGGTACCTGTTTGACCTTAAAAAAAGCGAGGCGACCAATCTCTCTTCCTACGAGATGTTCCTGGTGGCGCAGGAGCTGCTCCGGCTTAATTCATCAAACTTTATAAAAGAGGATTTTGACAGAAGCCCGGCCGCAGGACGGCCCCGCGACGAAGAGTCCGCGGCTGAGCCGGAGGATCCGGACGCGGTCGTGCGGCTTGAGGTTCTGAACGCCTCCGGCAGGAGAGACCTCGCCATCCTGGTCACGAGGTACCTTCGGAAACGGGGCTTTGACGTTATACATTTCGGCACGTACGGAAGTGTGGAGGAGCGCACAAAAATTGTAAACTGTTCTGATAATATTCTGGCCGCGCAGAAAACCAGAGACGCGCTGGGGCTGGGCGGGTTGGAGATATATTCGAAGTTCAGCGGGCTGGGCATCGCTGACGCAAGGATAATTTTGGGCGCGGATTTTGACGCCGCCATTATGACTAGGGGGATGAAATGATAGATCTTATTACGGTGCTTAAAACTGCGGTGACGGCCGGCGCCAGCGATATTCACATCTGCGTTAATAAGCCTCCCATGATGCGCCTGAACGGAGAGGTGGTGCCGGTTTCTTCTACCATGGCGGCGCTCACCGCTGAAGAAACCAAGGCCCTGATCTATTCCGCGCTTTACGACGAGCAGCGCGCCAAGTTTGAGGCGAACTGGGAACTGGACTGCTCTTTCGCCATTACCGGCATCTCCAGATTCAGGCTTAACGTTCTGGTCGCCCGCAGCGGCGTGGAGGCCGTTATGCGCGTAATTCCCTCCATTATTCCAACACCGGAGCAGCTGAACCTGAGCCCCGTGATCGTGAACCTGTCCACGCTGCACAAGGGGCTGGTGCTGGTAACCGGGCCGACAGGCTCCGGAAAGTCCACCACCCTGGCCGCGATCCTGGACCTCATCAACCAGAAGAAGCGCGGGCATATGCTGACCATAGAAGACCCTATAGAATTCACATACGAAGCCAAGAGCTGCATCATCCGCCAGCGCGAGATAGGCCAGCATACCAAGTCTTTCGGCAACGCGCTGCGGGCCGCCCTGCGCGAGGACCCCAACATCATACTCGTGGGAGAGATGCGCGACCTGGAGACCATCCAGCTGACCATCACCGCGGCTGAGACCGGACATCTGTCGTTCGCCACCCTGCATACACAGGACGCGCCGTCCACCGTGGACCGCATAATAGACGTGTTCCCGCCGCACCAGCAGACGCAGGTGCGCGTTCAGCTCGCCAGCTCGCTGCAGGCCGTGGTTTCCCAGATCCTGCTGCCGCGCAAGGACGGGAAGGGGCGCGTGGCGGCGCGCGAAATAATGATAATGACTCCGGCCATATCTAACCTTATCCGCGAAGGCAAGACGCATATGATATACTCCGCCATAGAGACCGGGGCGAAATCAGGCATGATCCCCATGGATAAGGCGCTGGTCAATCTGGTGCAGCAGAATCTGGTGGCTTTCGAAGTGGCGCTGGCCAAGGCTCACGACCGGGAATCCTTCAAGGCGCTCTGCGCCCGCCCGGGAGCGGCTCCCTTGTGACGAGCGCGCTTTTCGCTAAGGCAGACGGCGCGGATCTCACGGGCGCAGAGAGGAACTATGGAAAAAGAAACTGATATTCTCAGGAAGGTGCCGTTGTTCGCGGGTTTCCCGGAGGCGATGCTCGAGGAGTTCGCCACCACTTTTAAAAGGGTCTCATACGAGGCCGGAAAGATCATTTTCGAGGAAGGGAGCGAGGGAGACACGCTGTTCATTCTTGCGCGCGGGCAGGTCGCCATAGAAAAAAAACTCGATGAGGCGGGCGCGAGCTTTAAACAGCTGGCCATCCTCTCCGAGGGAGAATTCTTCGGGGAGATGGCGGTGCTGGAAAAGCAGGCGCGCTTCGCCCAGGCGCGCGCGGAGAAGGATTCGTCTCTTTACGAGATAAAGCGCTCGGAATTCTTTGGCTTTATCAAGGAACATCCGGAGAACGGGACGGCCATCTTCACCGAAATCGTCCGCGTCATCGCTAAGCGCCTGCAGCACACCTCCAGCGAACTCACCATGCTGTTCGACATGAGCCGCCTGGTCCTGCGGGAGCATAAGTCGGCCGCGGATTTCATAAAGCGCACCGTGGAGGAGATCAGCATCTATTTTGAAGGCGCCTGGAACTTCCGGGGCTACGCATACAATCAGTTTAACGACGAGTTCGACCCGGTCGTGGCCAAAGAGGTCTTCAAGGGCGAGCGGGCCGAGGGTGAGACCACAGGCAAGCCGGATAGCGGATGGCTCAGCGACTCCTCCTACAGGATGGTCTGCTCCGCGCACGGGAAGCCGGCGGGATATATCGTGTTCGCAAGGTCGTCCGCGGTTTCCAATTACGAGAGGAACAACCTCGCCACCATATTCAATACGATAGCCTCTATTATGGGCTCCGCTATCGAGAATATCAATCACAGAACGGAGGCCGCGATGCTTGAAAAATTAAAAATGCGGAGGGACTCAATATGACCGCCGATACGCAACCGGAACCTAAGCGCGCAGCCGGAGACTCCGCCTCAGGGGCAGGCTTTAAAAAACTGGCCATAGCGGCCGCCAGGCTCGCCGACGCCAAACTGGCCGAGGCGGTTGCCGTATACGATATGGACGGCCGCTCCCCGCTCGCGGATTTTGTGCTTGTGGCCGCGGTAGACAATCCCGCCCAGCTGGAAGCCGTGGAGGAGGAAATCTCCATAAAGTTCAAGAAAGACGGCCTGCATCCCCTTTACAGGGAGGGCTCGAAGTCCAAGCACTGGCGGGTCCTGGATTACGGCGGACTTATTGTCCATATTTTCGAGAGACAGGCGAGAGAAAGCTTTTCGTTCGACAAGATCTACGCGGGCTACGCCCGGGTTAAATGGCAGGCAAAAGCCGCTCCGGCTGCGGTAAAGCCGCGGCCGAAAGCCGCGCCCAAACGCGCGGCGCCGGCGCGAAATAAAAAGCGGATAGTTAAAAAAGCTCCGGCTAAAAAAACCGCCGCCAGAAAAAAACCTTCTCCTAAGAAGAAAAAATGAAATTGTCAGCGCTTGAAACGGCGGTAAAAGCCGGGGCCCGGGCTGTTTTCGGCCTGGAAGACGAGGGCGTGCGGCACCTCGCCCTGTCCGCCCCTCCGCCGCACATTAAAGCCGATCTCTCCGTGGCCTGGCCCATCTCCGCGGCGAAACTCCTTAAAAAAAAGCCGCTGCAGATAGCGGAGGAGCTGCGTGCGGCTCTGACCGGAGAGTACGAACTTAGCGTTCTGCCCCCCGGATTTCTGAATTTCAGGCTGAAGGACCGCGACCTGATAGACGCGGCGGCGGGCATATGCGCTGACGCGGCTTATTTTGCGGAGCCCGCGTATGCCGGCGAAAAAGTGAATCTGGAATTTGTCTCCGCTAATCCAACCGGGCCGATGCATCTGGCTTCCGGCCGGGGCGCCACGCTGGGCGATTCCCTGGCGCGCATCATGGCGTTTCTTGGCTACCGGGTGGAGAAAGAATTTTACGTCAACAATATCGGCAAGCAGGTCGAGCTGCTCGGCCTGTCGCTGAAAGCCAGGCTGCTGGGGGCCGAGCCCCCCGAGGGCGGCTACAAGGGCGCGTATCTGAAGGATATCTCGTCCCGTCTGCCGAAAGAGGCCGCCGGCTGGACAGATAAACAGTTTTCTGATCACGCGCTGAACGAGATGCTTGTTCTCCATCGGGCGGACATGAAAGCTTTCGGCGTTGATTTTGACCGCTGGTTCCTGGAATCAGAGCTGCACGCAGACAGGGCTCCGGAAAGAGCCAAAGAAGAATTGTCGAAGCGGGGCATGACCTATGAAAAAGACGGGGCTGTGTGGCTGGGCACCTCTTCGAAGATGGACTCGGACGACAAAGATCGCGTGCTGGTGAAATCGGACGGGCGCAACACCTATTTCCTTAACGATATAGCGTATCATCTGGATAAATTCGAAAGGGGCTTCACTAAAATTATTGACGTCTGGGGCGCGGACCATCACGGCCATGTGCCCAGGATGGAGGCGGCTATCGCGGCGCTGGGCCGGGATACAAGCGCGTTTAAAGTCCTTATTCACCAGATGGTGGCTCTGAAGCGCGGGACGGAGCTGGTGAAAATGTCCAAGCGCGAAGGCGATTTTATCTCCCTCAAGGAGCTGCTGGACGAGGTCGGCGCGGACGCATGCCGGTTCTTCTTCGCCATGCACAGCCCCAATACGCACATGACCTTTGACATCGATCTTGCCAAAAAACAGTCGAATGACAACCCGGTCTTTTATGTGCAGTATGTCCACGCGCGCATCTGTTCTATTTTCAGCAACGCCGCGGAAAAAGGCGTGGATCCCGGGCTGGGTTTTGACGCGGCAAAGATCGTTCTGAATGAAGAAGAGCGGGGGCTGGCGCTGAAGCTGATGTGGCTGGGTAAAGTTCTGGAGGCCTGTTTGCGCGACTACTCCCCCCATCAGCTCACGACCTATCTGAGCGAGCTGTCGGCGCAGTTCCATTCCTTCTACGGCAAACACCGGGTTCTGGACGCGGCTTCTCCGGAGACCACGGC
The DNA here is from genome assembly GCA_964587805.1 of uncultured Elusimicrobiaceae bacterium. Classification (GTDB taxonomy): domain Bacteria; phylum Elusimicrobiota; class Elusimicrobia; order Elusimicrobiales; family UBA9959; genus YA12-FULL-51-18. Next base: position 20,286 of record CAZPMW010000004.1, on the reverse strand, counting down.
CTTCCGCCTGTTCCTGCTGAAAGCCGTCAAAAGCGTGATCGCACGCGGCCTCGGCCTCCTGGGCGTCAGCGCTCCCGAAAAAATGTGAGTTTATTTTTCTCCGGCAAGAAGAAAGAGATAGTCGGAGAGACGATTTAGATACCGGGCGGCTGGCCGGGCGCTTATTTTCCAGAGAGCCAGCTCGCAGACGCGGGCTTTGGTCCTTGCCAGGTGAAGGAGCGCCTCAGTCTCGTTCCGCCCCGGAAGCACAAACAGCTTCGCCGGCTTCCGGCCGGCGGCAAGGGCCGTGATCCGCTTCCCGAGACAGGCGGTCTCCTCGTCGAGAGCGGCCTGAAAGTCCAGTCCGGCCGCCTGTGCGGCCGCCTTTAAAAGAGTCCGCTGCAGCCCGTGCAGCTCCGCCGCTCGTTTTGTCCCGGACAACTTAGCCCTGGCGAAACCAAGCAGCGCCCCCAATTCGTCCAGCTGGGCCAGGGCTCCTATCCGGGCGCAGGTCTTATTCACTCTCTTGCCGCGCGGCAGATCTGTTCTGCCCTCATCCCCACTCCCCAGGCGCGGCTTGAAGCTGTCAGGCATAGTTATATTTTATATTCCCGGACTTTAGCCAGCACCGGCCCCAGGATCTCTTCCGGCAGGCAGGCGCCGGCTTCGGCCAGCTGGTCGCCGGTGGTTCTTGCGCTGAAGGCGCCGTCAGATACCAGTATCGGAGAGGATTTGTGGCCGCCGGCCTCGCCCTCCCCGTCGTCTATCCCGTTATGGCGGTAGCCTTTGTCTTTCAGCCAGGTAAGGGCCCGGGGATTGAGCTTCCTGTCGTAGCAGAGCTGAAAGCCCTGGAAAGAGCCAGCGGCGTCGAACCAGACAATAAGGTCGAAATAATCGTCGCAGAACCAGCGCCTGCGCAGGTCGCCGGGTATCTGCCTTACATCTTTAACTTCCTGGAGCATATCGTTGGCTATAGTGTAATTTAAAAACGGCGGCGCGGCAAGGCCCGCCGGGGCAAAGTGCGGGGCTGCGGTTCGTGGTATAATTGATAGAGGATATTGCGGACCGGACGGCTATATCAGGAGGCGGTATGAAAGACAAAGTGCAGAAAACGATAGAGAAAATCAAACCCATGCTGGAAGCGGACGGCGGGTCAGTGGAGCTGCTGAACGTGGATGAAAAGACCGGGATCGTGAAGGTGAGGCTTACCGGCGCCTGCGGCTGCTGCCCGCACGCGGCGATGACCCTGAAAAATGTAGTGGAGCGCATGATCAAAGAGGAAGTGCCGGAAGTGAAGGAAGTGACCGTCGGCTAGTCCGGAAAATACTTTTGGATTTCCGGAAGGATCAAGGCCAAAGGATTAAGGCTGAGGGCGGGAAGAGCCCTTTGTTTGTTCGGGCCTTCATCCCTCATCCTTCATCCTTTTTTCCATTATGCCTTTGATCAATCTGCACGCGCATTCCAGCTATTCTGACGGCACCCTTACGCCCGCGGAGCTGGCTGCGGCGGTTTCAAAGGCGGGCATAGGCTATTTCTCGCTTACCGATCACGATATCGGCGCGGGCTGGGACGAGCTGGAACCGTGTCTGGCGGCGCGCGGCATCCGGTATATGCGCGGTATAGAAATTACCACCAGCCTGCACGACAATCTGCACATTCTTGGCTACGGGCTGGACCTGAAGGATCGGACCTTTCTGGCGAAGCTTGAGATGTTCCGCGACAGACGGATCGAGCGGATCAGGAAGATAATCGGTCTGCTTAAGGAGCAGGGCGTAGATGTTTCGTTCGAGGAGCTCAAGACCGGCGCGGGCCACAGCTATGGGCGGCCGCACATAGCCGAACTTATGAGAAGCCGGGGCTTTGTCAAAACGCGCCAGATGGCGTTTGAAAAATACATAGCGTACGGAAAACCGGCGTATGTGCCGTCAAGCGGACCCAACATCGAGGAAGCGATACAAACTATAAAAAATGCCGGCGGCATAGCGGTGCTGGCTCACCCCGGAAATATCTATAAGGTCCTCGAGCTGGGCAAGTGGAAGGAGATGGGGCTGGACGGCATAGAGGCTTTTTATCCGGCCCACACCGGCTCGCGCATACGTGAGTTTCTCGCGCTGGCCAAGGAGCACGGCCTGCTGGTCACCGCGGGGACAGATTTCCACGGGCCTGGAACGGGGCGGGGCGAGCTGTTCGGCTTTGAGTGGCATGATGAATTTTTCGGACCGCTGAAGGACAGATTTTTATGAAGATAATCGCGCATCGGGGGGCTTCCGGCTACGCGCCCGGTAACACGCTGGGCTCTTTCGCGCTGGCGCTGAAGATGGGGGCGAAGGCTTTTGAATTTGACGTGCACCGCACCGGGGACGGCCGGCTTGTGGTCTGCCACGATTACCACCTGAAAGACCCCTCCGGGGCAGCGCTGAAAATCGCTTCATCTGATTACGCCGGGCTTAAAAAGATCCGGGTCGGAGATAAATTCGGCTTTCCTTCGGAGCGGGTCCCCCTGCTGGATGAAGTTCTAAGCCTTATCGCCCCGGGCGCGGAGTGGATCAATTTTGAGATCAAGAACGACGGGAATATCTATCCGGGCATCGAGGCTGACCTGCTCGGCGCTGTGCGCTCCCGGCCCGGGCTTATGCAGAAAGCCCTGTTCTCAAGCTTTGATTACGGGACGCTCAGGAGGCTGCGGGCGCTGGATGGGAATGCCGCGCTGGGGTACCTCGGGCACAGGCTGAGGGCGCTGCTGCTGTTTCCCGCCCTTATGCGCGCCAAGGCGGTGGGCGCGGTAAATTTTCACATCAATCTGCGCCTCGCCTTCGGGGTAAACATGGCCATAATCCGCAAGGCGGGTCTGAAGGTCTGCGTTTATACCGTTAATAAAAAGGCCGACGCCCAGCGCATGGCGCGCCTGGGAGCGGACGGCATTTTTACGGACTACCCGGACATCCTTACGAGGGATGAGGGTCGGGCAAAAGGATAAGGGGCGAAAGATCGGGGATTTAAGACGGACATGCCAGCGACCGGGCTTCTTGTCACCGAAACCCTCGGGATAGAGATATGGACGCGGAACTAAATAACGAGATCAAAAGGCTTGCGGCCCTGGGGCTGCGGGCCGGCTGCCTGGCAAGGCCGATGGCGGATATTGCCGCGCTGACTTTAAGGATAAACCGGCTGAAGCAGGAGAAGAAGGCCGTGGTCTGCGCGCATGTCTATCAGACGCCGGACATTATATACGGCGCGGGCGATTGCGCGGGCGATTCCTATAAGCTGGCGGATGAGTCGCGCAGGACAGACGCGGAGATCGTGATCTTTTGCGGCGTGTATTTTATGGGCGAGACGGCCAAGATACTCGCCCCGGGCAAGAAGGTCTATGTGCCTTCCCGGAACGCCGGCTGCTCCCTTAGCGAAAGCATCACCGCGGAGGACGTGCGCGGGCTTAAAAAGCGTCACCCGGGCTCGCCCGTGGTCACTTATATCAACACCTCCGCAGAGGTCAAGGCCGAATCGGACTGCATTGTGACCAGCGCAAACGCGGAGAAGATCCTTAAAAAAATATATCAGAAGCACGAGCGGGTTATTTTTATTCCTGACCGCTTTATGGGCGCTAATCTGGCCAAAACCCTGGGCAAGACGCCCGGCAGGGATATCATCCTGTGGAACGGCGCCTGCGTGGTGCATGAAAAATTCGACGCGCGGTCGATAGCGGTGTACCGGCGGGAACACCCGGGGCTGGTGGCGCTCGCGCACGCGGAATGTCCGTCCGACATTATCAACGCTGTGGACTTTATGGGCGGGACCGGAGACATGCTGCGCTATATTGAGAGCACTAACGCGGCCGCCTATCTGCTTGTGACGGAGTGCGGATTCGGAGAGCTGGCCAGGATAAGGTTCCCGGAAAAGAATTTTATAGCGATGTGCCGGTTATGCCCTTACATGAAGTCCATAACGCTGGAAAGCGTTCTGGACGCGCTGGAGCGCCAGCCCCCGGAGCTTGAAGTTACGGTCCCCGCCGAAACAGCGGCTAAAGCCCGCAGATCTATAGAAAAAATGTTCGAGCTCGCTCAGGAATGATTTCTCAGGCTTTATTCTTTTGGCGCGGGTGAGACCGGGGCGTTAGCGGTTGAAAAATTCCACGAACTTGTCCACATACTTCCCGACCTCGAAGGCCGTAAGCATATGCCCGGTGCCAGGGCGAAGCAGGGCGGGATATCTGCCCTCCAGGGGCCGGGAGAAAGCGTCGTAAAGTTTTTGCTGGTAGATGTCGGGGACGAACCGGTCTCCCTCGCCCATCACCACCATGAGGTCCTCGGGGTTTCTCAGGCTGCCGAAGTCCAGAGGATCTACGGTCATCACTTTTTCCAGGTAGGCCCTGAGCTCCGCAACGGTCGCTATTCCTTCTATCTTCATCCTCGCGTTCCTCACGGATTTAAGCATCAAAAAATGCGTGTCGGCTATAATGCCGGGGATGTCACCGCCGCCCACCACCTCAGCGGCCTTTTTAATTCTCGGCTCGACCCCGAAGGCGAGAGCGGTCCTTATCCCCCCCATGCTAATCCCATTGGCGTAGATCTTCTCCTTATCTACTTCCGGGAACGTCTCCAGCAGGTCTATGCACATCCTGGCGGCGATGCTCTCCCGTATAAGAAGATCGTCGATCTTGTCTATCGGGCGGGTTTTGTCGGTAAGCGATTCGGTGGGTATGATGACGACGGCGTTATACCCTTTTTTTGCGAAATGGATAGCGGCCCAGGCGTCCAGAGTCTTGGCTCCGCTGAAAGGAGTGTACACCAGGACAGTCGGGCGCGGCCCGGCCTGCTTTGTCCTGTAAAACCGGTATTGCAGTGTGTATTCGCCCAACTGCCGCAGCGGGTCATTGACGAGAAGCTCTATCGTTTCCAGGGAGTGCTCCCGGTGCATCTCGGGGGCGTGCCTTGTAACAGAAATCACGTCGGTCTTCTGGTAAGCGAAGAGCCGCAGCTTTTTTGCGATCTCATCCCGGGACAGGCCGGCCGGCGTCGGCATAGGAACAGAAACCTCTGTTTCCGGAGCCGAAGCCTGAACCTGCTCGAGGGCTGTTTGCGCCCGAAGGGGGAGGGACAACGCTGAAATTGACATGCCGGCCGCGAACAATATCGCTGTTTTTTTCATGGTTCCCGCCGCATCCGCCGTTCTTGCAGGCTGCGGCTATAAGTCAGGAAGATCGCAACTTACTTCCTGTGACCCATATTATATAAAAACAGCGGGAAGTAAAGAAGACGCTGATGACTAAAGCCTGGCTATTCGATTGTGGTAGTCGTTTAGCCGGCAGCGCGCCTAATGGCCCTTGCGGGCAAGCGCGATCAGGCGGTTCGTTTTGACGGTCAGCGGGGCGCCGTCAAAGCCGCCCCAGAACTTAAGCGGCGTCAGGCCGGCTTTGCGCAGGGCGGCCGAGAGGCGGCGTTTGGAATAGAGCCTGGTAAAAAAACTTTTTTCCTGAACTCTGCCGCCCTTTATCAGGGTCCAGGTGTTTAACATCCCGTCCTTGGTGAGGCTGGCGGATTCCAGGCGGTACCCCCCGCCTTCCAGCCCGGACCAATCTCTGGGTTTCAAATAATTCCTGACATGATCGCCGTGGACGATGTCCAGCAGGAACAAACCGCCGGGCTTCAGCGCCCGGGCAACGCCTTTCAGGGTCTTTATGTCGTCTGAAAATCTGCGGAAATAGCCGAAGCTGGTGAACATGTTTATCGCTGCGTCGAATTCGCGTCTGAATTCCAGATCGCGCATATCGCCGCGCAGGAACCGGATCTTCACCCGCGCCTTTTTGGCTTTTGCCGCCGCTTCCTTCAGGTACTCAGCTGAAAAATCGCAGCCGGTGACCGCCAGACCTTTACCTGCCAGCAGCAGCGCGTGCCGGGCCGGGCCGCAGCAGAGGTCCAGAAGGCGGTCCCCCTTTTTAAGCTTCATTGCGCGCAGAATAAAGCGCGTCTCCAGCGGAGCGCGCGCGACAGCGGCCGGAGACGCCGGATTATAAAATGAATTCCTGAAAAAACCCTTGTGCCAATCTTCCGGGATCTTTATTTTGTCAGGCAATGGAATTCTGAGCGAAGAAAGCTCAGCCCTTCAGCATGTTTTTATAGATGCCCGGCGCGGACCCCTCGATCACAGTCGCGCCGGCGATCTTTTTGAAAAAATCCACAGGGCCCGCCCAGCCGATTATCGCGTAGCCGTAACCGGCCTCCCGCATAGCCTCAAGCGTTCTGAGCGTGAGGGCTTTTCCCAGGCCGGACTTGCGCCGCGTGTCATCCACGCCGATCGGGCCGAAAAAACCTCTGGCGGTGGCGTCATAGCAGGCGAAACCGGCTATCAGGGAGTCTTTGACCGCCACAAAACAGGTGCTGGGTGAATGCGCAAAAGCGGCGTCGCATTCCGAGACCCAGTTTTTAGAGAACCTGGCCCCCACCCAGGCCAGCACAAGATGTTTTTCCGGGGCTATGGCGCGCCGGATCTCTATGCCGGCCTGCGCCAGGCCCGCGCAGGCCTCGCGTGAGCCGGGGAGATCGTAGAGCTTCACTAGCATGTCAGACATGGTTATTCCTCCGGCTGATCCTGGGGCGGCGGCTGTGACGCGCCGTTGGAGAACTGCAGCTTTCCGTCGTCCTGCCCCGCTCCGCCGGCAGGCGGAGCGCCTTTCGTTTTAGCCGCGGTCCCGGCGGCGGACGAAGCGGCCTTTTCCGGGGCCGGTTTCTTTACGGCTTTCTTTTTTGGACGCGGCTCCTTTATGATCGGGTTGGTTTTCTTGTCGAATGTGTAGGCGGGTTTAGTGTCTATCCTTTCGAACTTATATTCCGAAGCCGGTTTGGGCGCAGGCTTTTTTCCTTTATTCTTTTTATTTACAACCGGCGGGGTAGCTTTCGGAAGAAGCCGGATCTGCCTTTCCGGCGAGTTCTTCCTGTCCGCTTCGGCGAGATCGTGGGGGAGCTGCGCGGCGAGCGGCGCGGCCGCTAAAGATATAAATAAAGCTGCAGAGATGGTCCTGTTTTTTTTCATGGGTGATTTTTATCCTGGAGCGCTTTTCCGCTTCCTGTCAATCCGTTCTCCGCGGCCTTCACGCTGGCTTCGATAAGCGAGGCCAGGGTCACGGGGCCCACCCCTCCCGGCACGGGGGTTATGGCTTTTACTTTATCCTTTAAATCTTCAAAATCCGCGTCGCCGCACATCCTGCCTGTCTCGTCTATGTTCGTGCCAACATCTATGACCACGGCGCCCGGCGCCAGCATATCGGCCTTAAGCCAGCGCGCCTTGCCCGCCGCGGAGATTATAATGTCGGAAGACTTGAAGACGGCGGCGATATCCGGCGTCCTGGTGTGGCAGACCGTTACGGTGGCGTTGAGGTTGGTGAGCATGTGCGCCAGGGGGCGGCCCACCACGGCGGAGCGGCCGGCCACCGCGATCTTTTTGCCGTCGACTTCAATGGCGTGATGCTTCAGCAGGCGGACCACGGCCAGCGCCGTGCAGGGCGTGAAAAACCCGGCGCGCTCCGGGTCAGCGCCCTTTGAAATAAAGAGGCGCCCCATATTCACGGATGAAAGCGCGTCAACGTCTTTTCCGGCCGGGACGGCGTCCCACATGGCTGGAGACTCGAACCCTTCCGGCAGGGGCCGCTCGATCATTACGGCGTCCACCCCCCGGTCTTTCTCAAGCCGCGCCAGCAGCGCTAAAAACCCAGGCAGCCCTTCGCCGGGCTCCGGCTTTATGAGCCGCACCTCGATGCCGAGCCGTCCGCAGGCTTCGGCCTTGCGTTTGAGGTAGATCGCCGAGGGGGAATTGTCGAAATAATTTACTATGGCGAGCAGCGGCGCGCGGCCGGCGGCGGAGGCGAAGGCGGAGATGCGCGGCGGCAGGCCGTCCAGGATGGTTTTAGAAAGCGTTTTGCCCTCAAGCAGTATCGCCATAATGAGATATTACCAAATTTGGCTTTAGCGGGTTTCGCTCCCGGGGCGGCGCGGCCGTCCGCGGCAATAAAAAACCGCCCGCTACTGGCGGACGGTTTTTTATATCTTTTAAGAAAAAGAATTATTTTTTCTTTTTCTTGGTCTTGGCGTTCACCATCTTAGCGCGGCCCACATCGCCGGCTTTGTCGAGGTAATAAAGGAAACCGGGTTCCTTTTTAACGCCGACTTTGGTGACTTTCTGGGGCTTGCCGCCCTTTTTACCGCCGCGGGCCATCTTGGCCCTGGCGACGTCGCCGGCCTTGTCTATGTAATAAAGGAAGCCGTCTTCTCTTTTCACGCCTACTTTTTGTACTTTTTCACCCATTATAAAGTCCTCCTGAAGAGTGTCTCTCTATCGGTAAATCTTACACTATATCGTCGTGGAATGCAAGGCAAAATCCGCATGTCCGGGCGCCGCGAAGGCCCTGGCCCGCGCGGCTGTCCGTTTTAGAAAAGCGCGCGGCTACAGGTTTTCCGTAAAAAACTGCGTGACCCGGTCCCGATACACCTCTCCTCCGACCTCGGCGCATTTGCCGTGCGAGGCTCCGGTTATAACCCACAGCTGTTTCTTTTCAGCTCCGCAGAGCCCGCGCAGGGCTTCCGCGTCGCACAGCGGCACGATATCGTCGTTGTCACCGTTGATGAGCAGCACGGGAGACTTTACCCTGTTTATGTTGTGCGCCGGGCTGAACGGCTCGGGGTCCGCGCCAAGTCTCATCCTGACGAACGCCAGCGTTAAAGGGACCAGCGGATAATACGGCACCCTGGTGCGCAGCCAGCTCCAATTGGCGATCACGCGCCGGTAGGAGAGGAAGGTGTTCTCGGCCAGCAGGCATTTTATCTCGGGGTATTTGGCCGCTGCGAAAACAGCCACGGACCCGCCCATGGAGGATCCGAAAACAGCGGCGTGCTCCATGGCGAACGGGCGGTGAGCTTTTAAGAAATCATAGGCCGCGTCAAAATCCCGGGTTTCAAGATAGCCGACGCTGGAGATGGACCCGCCGCTTTCCCCGGAGGCGCGGAAGTCGAAATAAAAAAGGTTGAAGCCCTTCTCGGCCAGGAACCAGGTGTCGCGCAGCAGGTCTCCGCGGTTAACGCCCATGCCGTGACAGAGGATGATGGTCTTTCCGGTTTCCCCTCCCGCGGCCGGGATGAACCAGCCCTTAAGCGTCAGGCCATCGGCCGTGGGGAAGTCGATGGTCTCATAGGCCAGCTTAAATTGGTCCGGGTGGATGGCGACGGGCGTTCTCCGGTGCGCAGGGCAGATTATGGAATAGCTTTTAAAATAGGCGAGGACCGCTGTCGCCGCCGCCAGGCCCAACAGAGAGAATAATGACCAGTTCAGGATTTCGGCAATATTCATATTATGTCCTTGAAACGGGGGCAGCCTTAATCATTTTGCCGGCTGCGCCCGGCACGGCCGCTGCGATTTTAGAGGAGCCCGTCACGCTAATTATATCCATTATTGGCTCCGCCTGACAAATCCTCCCGGCGCCCGGAGCGTCAAAGCCGGCGCGGGGTTGCCCGGCCGGAAATATTTTTGCTATTGTTACTTGTAATGACATATATATTGGCCGGAGTTATCGCGCTGCTCCTCGCTGTCATCGGCTATCTGCTGAGCAAAGTATACGCGCTCAAGCTTGATAAGCCAGGCGCCGAAAAGGACGACCGGGACGCCTCCCTCAGGAACACCTGGAGCAAATTCGACGAGCTGCTGACCAGCCTGCTCACCATTCATGAGATCGGCATCGTCAACGCGGGCTCCATCAAGAAGGAAGAATTCTTCCAGACCGTGGTGGAAAGCGCCTGCGAACTGATACATTCTCCAAGGGGCTCGCTGATGATCCTTAACGAGGCGGCCGGCGAGCTCAGGATCGTGGCGGCAAAAAACATCTCCAAGGCTGTAATAGCGAACACCAGCCTTAAGCCGGGCCAGGGTATAGGCGGCCGGGCCTTTGAGACCGGAGAAACCATATTCGTAACCGACCCGGAGCATAACACCCAATACCAGGATTATATCGGGCTGGAGGAGCAGAAGGATCCCTTCATCGCCCTGCCGTTGAAGGTGAAGGACAAGCCTTTCGGCGTGCTGAGCCTTCATCTGCCAAGGGAGAAGGAGTCCTTCACCGATTACGATCTTAAGTTCCTGACGCTGCTGGCCGGCGAGGCCGCCATCACGCTTGAAAACATCAAGCTTTACGAGAGCATAGAGAATTTTTATCTGGAAATGGTGCAAACGCTGGCGCGCGTTATAGACGCGAAGGACGCCTATACCGGCGACCACGCCGGCCGCGCGCGCGACAAGGCGCATGCGCTCGCCGACGAGCTGCATATGCCGGAGCAGATGACGAAATACGTGGAATACGCCGCCCTCCTCCACGATATCGGTAAAATAGGCATAGACGGGGGCATCCTTTCAAAGCCCGGCCGGCTCACCGAGGCGGAATACGCCGAGATCAAGAAGCATCCGGCCATAGGCTATCAGATCCTTTCGCCCATCCATTTTCTGGGCCCCGTGGCCCAGATGGTCCTTTACCACCAGGAGTGGTATAACGGCATGGGCTACCCGGAGGGCTTAAAGGGCGAGGAGATCCCGCTGGGTGCCAGGATCGTGGCCACTATCGACGCCTGGGACGCGATGATGAGCGACCGCCCCTACCGCAAAGCGCTTTCCCGCGAGACCGGCATCTCTGAGCTTACTAAAGGCGCCGGCAAACAGTTCGACCCCCTGGTCGTCGAGGCATTCCTGAAACTAGAGAGCAAGGAATGGAAGGACCAGGGCAAGGGGACAGAGGATAAGCAATAGCCTCCCGCCCTCCGATCTCCGCCGCCAGCCGGCTCCTATAACCAATGCTGACCATTGTTCCCACCCCGCTGGGGAATCTTGAAGATATAACGGTGCGCGCCCTTAAGGTCCTGCGCGGCTGCGATCTGGTGCTTTGCGAGGACACCCGCAGGACCGTCAAGCTTCTTAACCACTACGCGATTTCCAAAAAGCTGGTCCGCTATAACGAGCTGGACGCTCAGTCCGTGGCCGAGGCGGCCGGCCTGCTGAGAGCCGGCAGGGATGTGGCGCTGGTGTCCGATGGAGGCATGCCCTGCATCTCGGACCCCGGCAGGAAACTTGTGGCTCTGGCCAGGGCGGAGGGCCTCCGGGTCGTAGTCCTCCCCGGCCCCTCTGCGGTGGTGACAGCCGCCGCCGGCTCCGGGTTCCCGGCGGATTCGTTCGTTTTTCTGGGTTTTTTGCCGCGCTCGCGCGGGAAGATCGTCAAGGCGCTTAAAAAGGCTTTTGAGCTTGAAAAAACGGTTATACTGTACGAATCGCCGTTCAGAATAAAAAAATTCACCGACCTTATCTGCAGCGAATTCGGCGGCGACACCAGCCTGGTGCTGGCCAGGGAGCTGACCAAGGTATACGAGGAATGGATCACCGGAACCGCCGCGGAGGTCAGGCAAAAGCTGGACGCGGTTAAAGCGGTAAAGGGAGAGATCGCGGTGCTGCTGCGCCCGGCCTCCTTTAAAGAGGATGAGGACGGGCCCCGGGACGGGGGCCGCCCCACGGTGATGTTCGTCTGCGCGGGGAATACCTGCCGCAGCGTAATGGCCCGGTATTACGCCGCCAAAGCGGCCTCCGACAGGGGGCTTGACCTGGATTTTACCTCGAGCGGCCTGGCCGCGGATGCCTTCGCCCCAACCCCCCCGCCGGTAAAAGCGCTGCTGAAAAAGGAAGAAGCGCCGGATTTCGAGCATGTTCCCGCCACTATCACCGCGGAACTGGCGGAGGAGGCCGGGCTTATCCTCGCCATGACGCAAGCTCAAAAAGCGGCGATCCTGGAACGGTTCCCGGCCGCCTTTGATAAGACTTTTACGCTGACGGAATACGCCGGATCCGGCCCCGGCGACATAGCGGATCCCTTCGGCGGCGATGACGCCGCCTACGCCGGGAGTTTCCGCCTTATAAAGAAGGCCGTAGACGCCATATTGAAAAAATTGGAGAAAAAAGAGCTAAAATAGCAAAAGCCGATCAGGTCAAAAGGCGCGCGCCCGGCTTTTACAGGAGATCAGATCATGTACGATGAGATTAAAAAGAACGACCCTCAGCTTTATAAGGCCGTTAAGGGCGAGGTCCTGAGGCAGCAGAACAACCTGGAGCTGATCGCTTCCGAGAACTACACCTCCAGGGCCGTGCTGGAGGCCCTTGGCTCCGTCCTCACCAACAAATACGCCGAGGGCTATCCCGGCAAGCGCTATTACGGCGGCTGCGAGCATGTCGACATCGCGGAAAAGCTGGCCATAGACCGCGCAAAAAAGCTTTTTGGCGCCGAACACGCCAATGTCCAGCCCCATTCCGGCACCCAGGCCAATATAGCGGCCTATCTGTCGCTGATTAATCCCGGGGACACCGTGATGGGCCTGAACCTTTCCCACGGCGGGCATCTTTCCCACGGGCATCCCCTTAATTTCTCCGGCCGCTATTTCAAGATAATCACCATGAACGTCCACAAGGACACCGAGCTGCTGGACTATGATGAGGCCGAGAAGCTTGTTGAGAAATCGCGCCCGAAGCTGATAATGGCGGGGGCGTCCAACTATTCCAGGATCTGGGACTGGAAGCGGCTAAAAAAAATGGCCGACAACTGGAAGGCTTTCCTGGTGACCGATATCGCCCATTACGCGGGCCTGGTGGCCGCCGGGGTTTACCCCTCGCCGGTTGAGTACGCTGACGTGGTCACCACCACCACCCACAAAACGCTGCGCGGACCCAGAGGCGGGCTTATCCTTTCAAAAGCGCCGTACGCCAGGGCCATCGACCGCACTAATTTCCCCGGCAACCAGGGCGGGCCGCTGATGCACGCCATAGCCGGCAAGGCCGTCTGCTTCAAAGAGGCGCTCTCCCCCTCGTTCAGGGAATATCAGCAGCAGGTTGTTAAGAACGCCCGCAAGCTGGCCCGCGAGCTGGCCGCGCGCGGCTACCGGATAGTTTCCGGCGGCACCGACTGCCACCTGATGAGCCTGGACCTGCGCGCCAAGAACGTTACCGGCAAAGACGCCGAAATCGCGCTGGATAAGGCCGGAATAACCGTAAATAAGAACACTATTCCCTTCGACCCGCAGCCGCCCATGGTCACCAGCGGCATCAGGATCGGCACCCCGGCCATCACCACGCGCGGCATGAAGGACCGGGACATGGCCGCGATAGCCGACTTTATCGACGATGCCGTGAAGCACAGGGGGGACGACAAGGCGCTGAAAGGCATAGCTGAAAAGGTCCGTACGCTCTGCTCCAGGTTCCCTATGTATCCCGGGTTTGAGGCCTGATAGCCGGAATATCCGCAAAATAAGGTGTTTACAAGCCCCTTATTATTATAAAATCTATATTAAGGCGTCGAAGCCTATTATATGCGCGGGTTTCATCCCGGAGCCGGGCTTTTTGGCCCTCCCGGGCTCCGTTTGAGCGGCAGAGTCCGGCTGTTTTGGGCCGGCAACCAAGTAAAAGGGCCGGGCGCAGAATTGTTGGAGAGACAATGACTAAAAACAACATGGCCGGAATAGCAGTTATAGGCGGAAGCGGCCTTTATGCTATGCGGGAGCTTAAAAACATAAGGGAAATCAGGATCAAAACCCCTTTTGGCGATCCTTCCGACAAGGTCATTATGGGCAGGCTTTCCGGGGTTCCGGTGGCGTTCTTGCCCCGCCACGGCCGCAATCATACCATTTTGCCGGGAGAGATAAATCAGCGTGCGAATATGTGGGCGCTGAAGTCCCTGGGCGTGACCACCGTTATCTCCGCCAGCGCCGTGGGGTCGCTCCGCGCTGAGCTTGCCCCCACCCACTTCGTGTTCCCTGACCAGTTCGTGGATGAAACCAGGGGCCGCGTCTCTACCTTTTTCGGGGGCGGTATCGTAGGCCACGTCCCGCTGGCCGAACCCTTCTGCGCGGCGCTATCCGGCCTCCTGTATAAAGAGGCGCTTAAACTGGGCGTCAAATCGCATGCCGGCGGCACCTATGTCTGCATGGAGGGCCCGGGGTTTTCCACCAAGGCCGAATCCTTTTTCCACAGAAAAATGGGCTATGACATTATCGGTATGACCGTTGCCACCGAGGCCAAGCTGGCGCGCGAGGCCGGCTTTCATTACGTGCCGGTCTCATTGGTAACGGACTATGACTGCTGGAAAGAAGGCGAAGAGGTGGATCAGGGTAAAGTGGTTGAGACGCTAAGGCACAATATCGAGAACATAAGGCGGCTGCTGGTGAAGGTGGTGCCCATGGCCGCCGCCGCCGGCTGCAGCACTAACTGCGCCGGGTTCATGAAGACCTCGGTCTTTACGCATAAAGAAAATTTCCCCCCGAAGCTCTATAGGGCGCTAAAGCCGCTGATCGGATGACCGATATGAAGAAAAGAATAAATGGCCGCAAGCCGAACCGGAAAACCTGGTTCAGCGCTATCCGGAAAAAGCTTATAGAGGCGGCAAAAAAAGCGCAGAAGCACTCTTATTCCCCTTATTCCAGATATCCGGTCGGGGCCGCTGTTTTGATGGAATCCGGCAGGATTTACTCTGGCTGCAATGTGGAAAACGCCTCGTTCGGCCTGGCCTGCTGCGCAGAGCGGGTGGCCATCTTTAACGCGGTGAGCCATGGCGAGAAGAAGCTTCGGGCCGTGTGCGTTGTGGCAAAATCTGCCAAGCCCTGCGGCGCCTGCAGGCAGGTTATCCTGGAATTCGCGTTAAAGGATGCGGACGCCATATTCGTTGACTGGCAGCCGCTTGAAAAAAAAGAAAAAGTGACGCAGGTAAAGGCGGCCCGGCTCCTGCCCATGCCTTTTAATCCGTCCGAAGCCGGACTGTAGGTTGGGGAGAAGGCTAAAGGATAAAGGATGAAGGATAAAGGTGGGGAAAATTGACGCGGTTTTCCCTGATCCTTTGGCCTTAGGCCTTAATCCTTCCGAAAATCGCACGGGGATTTTAGGATCAATGGAGGTACTATGGACGTAAAAACACTCAGCAGGATAACAAAATGGATGGAATCCACCGATCTGGAAGAAGTGACCTGGAAGAACGGCGGGGATAAGATAAGCCTCAGGGTCAACAACGCCCCGGAGTCCCACAGCACGTTCGCCTCTACTATCGTGCCGGTATGCGCGCCGTCCATCGGCATATTCCGCTTTGCCAGGCCTGGCAAGACCAACGTTGTTAAGCAGGGCATGGCCGTCAAAAAAGGCGCCGAGCTCGGCGTTGTAGAGGCCGCCAAGGAATTTAAGCCGGTTACCGCCGCAGGCGACGGCTATTTAAAGATAATCTCCGTTGAAGACGGGCACACCGTGGAATATGGCCAGCCGCTGTTCTTCATCGAGCCGAAATAATCATGTTTAAAAAGATATTGGTCGCCAATCGGGGCGAGATAGCCATCAGGGTGATGCGCACGCTGAGAGAGATGGGCATCCGGTCCGTGGCAGTCTATTCCGAGGCTGACCGGGCCTGCCTTCACGTCAGAGAGGCCGACGAAGCGGTCTGCATCGGGCCCGCCATGGCACGGGAGAGCTACCTGAATATCCCGGCGATAATCTCCGCCGCGCAGGTGACCGGCGCCGAGGCCGTCCACCCCGGCTACGGGTTCCTGTCTGAAAATCCGGTTTTCTCGGCCGCCTGCGAAGAGAACGGAATAGTCTTTATCGGCCCCAGCCAGAAAGCCATCGAGATGCTGGGCCATAAGTCCAGCGCCCGCAAGATCGCCGTAAAAGGCGGCATCCCGGTCACGCCCGGCACCAAAGACTGCGTCACCAAGAATTACCTGAAAGAGGCCGAGAAGATAGGGTTCCCTATCATGATCAAGGCGGCCGCCGGCGGCGGCGGAAAAGGGATAAGGATAGTGCGGGAAAAAAGCGCGCTGAACCATGAATTTGAAATGGCCTCCTCCGAGGCCAAGTCCGCGTTCAACAACGGGGACGTTTATTTCGAGAAATACATAGACTGCCCGCGCCATATCGAAGTGCAATTTGCGCGCGACTCTAAAGGCAACGCCGTGGCTTTCCCCGAGCGCGACTGCTCGATACAGCGCCGGCACCAGAAGCTGCTGGAGGAATCCCCCTCGCCCGCAGTGAACCAGAAGCTCCGCGACCAGCTGGAAGACGCCGCCATACGGCTGGCAAACACCGCCGGCTACGTGGGGGTGGGCACGGTGGAGTTTCTGCTGGACCGCGAGAAGAACTTCTACTTCATGGAGGTCAACACGCGCCTTCAGGTGGAGCACCCGGTAACAGAATCTATAACCAGGACGGACCTGGTCAGGGAGCAGGTGCTTATCGCCGCCGGCGAAAAGCTGGGCCTTTCCCGCTCCCGGGCCTCCTCTTTCGACGGCCACTCCATTGAGCACCGCATCAACGCGGAGGACTTCTCTAAAAATTTCGCCCCGTCTATGGGCCGCGTGGAGGAATGGGTGGTTCCCGGCGGCCCCGGCATCAGGCTGGACACGCATATGTACCAGGGGTATAATCTTCCCATCTACTACGACAGCATGCTTGCCAAGCTGATAATCTGGGCCCCGGATCGCGCGGCGGCCATAGCCCGCTCCCGGCGCGCCCTCGGTGAGTTCAGGGTCGGCGGCATCTCCACAACCATCGACGTACACAAGCTGATCGTGGATTCCCCTGAGTTCCAGGCCGGGGATGTTGACACCGGTTTCATGGAGCGGCTGCTTGCCCCGGCGCCGGCCGGCAAGTAGGCGACTTTTCATCGCCCGCCGCCCGGGAAGGCCTTATGAACACCTCAGCCAAGATACTGTCGCTTAAAAAAGCCCTGGCCCTCAGGCGCCGGGCGGCGCGGGCCGGAAAGAAGTCGGTTTTCACCAACGGCTGTTTCGATGTTCTTCATGCCGGGCACGTCGCCCTGCTGGAAAAAGCCAGGTCGCTCGGCGGCATTCTTATTGTAGGCTTGAATTCGGACGCCTCGGTGCGCAGGCTGAAGGGCGCCTCCCGGCCCCTGAACCGCCTCGCTGACAGGGCCAGGGTTCTCGCGGCGCTCGCCGCGGTAGACGCCGTGGTCGCCTTCTCTGAAGACACCCCCCACACGCTTATAAAGGTCTTAAGGCCGGATATTTTGGTCAAGGGCGCGGATTACGCCGGCGGAGAGATAGTCGGCCGCGAGTTCGCCGGCCGTACCGTAAGGATAGCGCTGTTGAAGGGACGTTCCACCACCGGCCTGATAAAGAAAATGTCGGGCCGCCGCCGGTAACCCCAACCCTAATCTAAGTCAATATTAAATGGCGCGACCGGTTATGGCGTGCGCAGAGCCACCACGTCACCGGTCATTGGCCCGGCAATGCCCGAATAAACCACATCAGCTTTAACGGCTTTCGCCGCTATACCGCCGACATTCTCGAATGTGAGCGTGGTGTTATTAAATTCGGAATTGCTGCTGTTCACTCCGTAGGTGAGCCTTATTGCGGCCGTACCGGAGAGAGAGGCAAAACTTGTATTGCTTATGTTGGTCGTCGGGTTATAGGTCTGGTCTTGTATGCTGAGAAACGAGCTTGCGCTGCCGTATGTGCGT
Source organism: uncultured Elusimicrobiaceae bacterium (assembly GCA_964587805.1). Classification (GTDB taxonomy): domain Bacteria; phylum Elusimicrobiota; class Elusimicrobia; order Elusimicrobiales; family UBA9959; genus YA12-FULL-51-18. The sequence goes on along the minus strand of CAZPMW010000004.1, from coordinate 2,792 downwards.
GCGCCGAAATCCACGGCAAGAGCCAGTGATATGGGCTTTGCGTTGTTTGTTATGCCCGACCCGAAATAGGTCGCCAGGCCGCTCTGTATGCTGCGGAGATCGTTCCAGCTGGCTATCCCGTTCGTTATGTTCGCCGCCGTCTCTGCGATATCCTGCAAGGCCCGGTTGGCGGCATTATCAAGAGTCTGCGTCATCAGCGACGTATCCGCGGACGCTAAAAGCGAGGCTCCCGCCGCGGCAGCCGCCTGGCCGGACTCTTGGCCGCCGGACTGACCGCCCTGCCCCGCGCCATTCGCGCCGCCCCGGCCAGCCGGGGAGGGGTCTGAAGAAAGGTCGGATGTGAGCTGGGCCGCCTGCGCGGACAGGTCCGCGACGGAAAGCGTCTGCTGGCCCGGCGCTATGGTCGCGCCGAAGCCCGGCTGGTCTATCAGAACGGAGGAGTTTCCGTAGTCAATCGTTATCGCCCCGGCCTGTTCGTTCGAGTTGTTCTGAGTGCCCGGGCCGAGCAGGATCACGGTCGAGCCCTGATCGCTTGTCCTGCCGGCGGCTATGGTGCCCCGTATGCCTATCGTCCCTACGGCCAGCTTCACCTTCATGCCGGAGGGATCCTTCCGGGCCACTTTGCCCGTGACGAAGCGGAAAACGCCCTTCGTTATCTTCGCTGAAACTTTCCCGGCGTCGGTGACAGGGTCATAAACGAACTCGTCCAGCACCATATCGCTGTTGGGCCCCAGCGTAAAGATGGTCTCGTCCAGCAGCATCACCTGCAGCCTGCCTTTGGCGTCCGTGGTCACATGATCGTTAAGGTAAAGCGGCTTGCCGCTCTGCATTATGCGGCCGACCGTCTCCTGCGCCGCCATAGCTTTCACCAGTCCGCTTACCGCGCCTGCGGCGCCTATTCGCGCCGGGGCCGCCTGCGCGCGGGGGGCGGAGAGAACGGCCAGCAGCGCTAATACGGAAATAATTTTTATCATATGCCCATCTCCCACCGGTAGGTCAGCATCAGCGCCGCCTTATTGTTAATGTAAGTGTAGTTAAGAACGCTGGATTTCGAGCGGAGCTGCTCGCAGTTAACCGTAAGAGTGAGGTCCTTCAGGTTCTTAAGCCTGCTATGAAGCGTTGAGACGGGAATGCCGTAGAGCAGGCCGCCTCTCAGGATGTCATCGCTTCTTGTCGTGGCGCTGAGGATTGTATCAGCCTGGCTATATTCATCCCGCTCCGCGCTTACGGACGAGAGCAGGAACATCCCCCTGCCTAAAAGCCACGCGTGCCGCAGCCCCAGCGAGACCCCGTTGAAAGAGTTGTATTTTTTCTTAGCCCGCTTATACGAGACCCCGATGTCCATGTTGAGCTTCATCACGGGGTTGAGTATGCGCCCCACGCCGGCTGACACGCTGTAAAGCCCGCCCCGGCGCTCCGGGTTGGAGGAAACGTTCGGCGTGGCGACATTGTCCTGATATACATATTTTGTTTCCAGAAGCGCGTCCGTTTTTTTGTTCAGCTTCCGGTCCAGTCGGAGGCTCGCGCCGGTGTTTTTCAGGAAGTGCCGCCCGGCAAGCGTCACCCGGTCGTAGATGAGCCCGGGGGTTATTTCCGCGAAGGGCGCCTTGTATGTCCCGTTAAGGCGGAAAACCCAGGCCCGGAGGTTCACGGTTCTTACATGCGTCTGGTCGGCCCCGTAGCAGGTGGCCGAGCCGGAGACCTCATGTTTGCCACGCGCGCCGACGGCGCGCCGCACTTCCGCGGTGCCCGTCATCAAATAAGCCGAGTCTTTCCGTTTGCGCGAGTCTCCGGAGAGCTGCAGCGGCGTGTCCAGGAACAGCCTTGTCTGAGAGGACGGGGAGGCGTTTCTGTTGGAATCGTATTCAACGCCGGCGCTCAGGCTGCCGGAGGCCTGCGTGCGCTTCTGCCTTTTTTTAATCACTTTCAGATATATTTCAGCCTCGTTCTTTACGGCCTCGGGCGGGTTCGCCTTTTTCAGGCTCTCAAGCTCGCGCAGCGCCTCCACCGCGTTGTCCAGGCGGAACAGGACCACCGCGTAAAAAAGCCGGATATTGTGCAGGCCTGGGTTCACCATGAGCATTCTTTCAAGCGTTCCGGCCGCGCCCTTCAGGTCGCCTTTGCGCACTTGGGTTTTCGAGTAGGCGTAGTTCAGCTCCGGATCGTCCGGCCGCTCAAGTATCTGCGCGTAGGTGATCTCTTTTGAATCTTCATCCGCAGATTTTAAAGGCAAAGGGGCGGCCTTCTCCACTTCCTGTGAAGCATCTCTTTTCGATAGTGTTTTCACCATCTTCTCGCACAGGGCGGGGATTTCTTCTCTATTTTGAGATGTAAGTTTTTTCCCTAACACCACTTCACCCGTTTCCACGTTGATAAAACGGACATTAAGAGTATAAGTTTCCCCCAGCTTTACCACACTTCCCACTGCAACAAGTTTAACGGATAAAATTTTACCGATCTCTAAGGCTGTGGCTTGGTCCATAACGCCGCTTGCACTTAGTTTCTGCTCTCCCAGCACCTGCTTAAGCATGCTGCGCTCAACCACCGTATAATTGCCGGTTTCCATTAGCGTGGTGCGCAATATTTCCGCAGCGCCTTCTCCCAAGTCGGTGGATTCTCCCACGGTTTTGAAGTCCAGAACGGCAATTCTCTGGCGAGCTTCGGAGGCAAGTTTCCCCGCTTCGGCCTGGACGGCTTTTTCACGGGCCGGCTTCTGGCCTTCCTTATCATAATCTACCGCGAAAAGAAGGGGCGCGGACAGCAAAACAAGAGAGGCAACTAGTAAGGATTTT
>CAZPMW010000003.1:27936-54174 GCA_964587805.1 uncultured Elusimicrobiaceae bacterium | reverse complement strand
CTCCTGCGCGCACTGCTACCTGCCGGAGACCCGGGGCAGGCGCCGCGCCCTGGCGGGGCGAGAACTTTCAACCGCGCAGTGTAAAAAGATACTGGCCCAGCTGGCGGAGGCCGGCGCTGTTTATCTGGTTTTCACCGGCGGAGAGCCGCTTCTGAGGCCGGACCTCGCAGAGCTGTGCCTTTACGCTAAAAAACTGAAATTTGATGTGAGGATTTATTCATCAGGTCTGGGCCTGACCGCCTCCATGGCCGGGGCGCTTAAGTGCGCCGGAGTTTCCGCTTTGGAGCTTAGCGTTTATGGCCGCCCGGCCACTCATGACAAAGTGACGGGGCGCCCGGGTTCTTTCCGCGCAACCATGGCCGCCGCGCAACTGCTGAGTAAAAGCGGTATTGCTGTTAAGTTGAAGACGCCGCTGATGAAATCTAACTTGAAAGATATGGCCTGGCTGCTGCGTCTTGCCAAAAGCAATGGTTACGGGAGTTCGTTCGACCCTGTGCTGTCTCCCGGCAACGACGGCGACAAAGCCAACCTCCGCCTTCGTCTTCGCAGATCGGACCTCGCCGCGGTCATGAAATTGCTCGGAGACCGCATCCCTCATGCCTCCTCCTTCATCTCTCATCCCTCATCCCTTGACTTCCTATGCGGCGCCGGCCGCAATGTGGCGGCTATAGACCCCTACGGCAACCTGAGCCCCTGCCTTCAGCTTCCGGTCAGGTTGGGTAACGTAATCAAAACCCGGTTCAGGACGCTATGGCAAAGCTCCGCCTGGCTGAAAAAATGGCGGTCGCTGAAAACCGGAGATTTAAAGAAATGCCGTAATTGCGCCCGCCTTGCCGCCTGCAACCGCTGCCCCGGGATAAGTCTGCTGGAAGAAGGCGACGTCCTGGCCCCGAACCAGCCCGCCTGCGAAATGGCCGCACTGCGGGGACCTGGCCGCTTCAAGATCAGGAAAAGACGCTGAACAACCGCTTCAAACCGTTCCGCAATGTAACTATGGATATCGTTAGCGGTTCACCCTTGACAACGCAAGTCTGTCTGCTATAATATAAGTACAAATAACGGCACGGATACGTGTAGCCGTTTATTTTTTGCCCGGTCATTGGATGGATTATATCCAATGGCACAAGAGGGAACAAGGATATGAGTATGAGAATGAACCGCACTTTGGCCTACGGGCTCGCCTGCCTGCATTATCTCGGACAGAACAACGGCGGCAGCTGGAACCAGGTGGCCGATATCTCCCGCTTCCAGGGTCTGCCGGCCCCTTACTGCAACAAGGTCCTGCAGGCGCTGGTCCACGCAGGCTTCGTGGAATCGCAGAAAGGGAAGGGCTACCGCCTGCGCAAGGACCTGGACGATATCAGCGTCTGGGAACTGATGGAATCCTTCACATTCAACGGCGCGCCCAAAGCCGAAAAAAAAGAATTATCCATAAAGCTTTACGAGACCTTGAGGGAAGAGGTCAACCACTGGTTGGTGGGCCTTACCGTGCAGGATATAGTTGAAATGATGAAGCAGGGGGAGAAAGTAAGGACCAAGGATCAGGGATGAAGGATTAAGGACCAAGGATCAAGGGCCGGGGGGGCAAGGATTAAGGATGAAGGACCAAGGAGCAAGGAAGATTTGGGAATAATGGGTAAGAACGGAAAAATTGAGAAGATTTTATGAGTAAAGTTCAAGGGCTCAAAGGAAAAACCTGTGAGCGCGAAAATATTTCGCGCAGGTCTTCTTTTTGCTCCTTGTTCCGCGGGCTGTCGTCCATCCTATACGCCGGAGCGCTGGTCCTTGCTGGCGTTGTAAAAGCTGGCGCGGCAGTGCCGCAATACCAGGCCGCCGGGGCGGCCGCATTTGGCACGGGGGCTATTACCGTGGCCTGGCCAGCGCATCGGACCGGAGATGTGGCGCTTTTGTTCGTAGAGTCCTCCGGGGGAGAGGCTATTTCACTTACTACGCCTAATGGTTTTGTGCAGGTGACCAACTCCCCGCAGGCCACCGGGGCGGGTACGGCGGGGACGCGTATCGCCGTATATTGGGCGCGCGCAACTTCCGGCTCGATGGCTTCGCCCGTAGTGGCCGATCCAGGGGACCATGTATATGGCCAGATACTGACTTTTCGCGGGGTAATCCCGTCCGGCAATCCCTGGAATATTACCGGCGGCGGAGTGAAGACTCCGACTTCCGTATCGGTGACCGCTGCCGGGGTAACAACCACGGTGCCGGAAGTCCTTCTTGTGCTCGGAGTTGCCAGGAATCTGGACTCGGCCGCCGCGTTCGTCTCGGCCTGGGTTAATGCGGGTCTTGCTAACATCACCGAGCGTGTGGACGCGGGAGACACCTCAGGCGTAGGCGGCGGCCTGGCTGTTATGACCGGCACCAAAACGGTGGCCGGCGCTACCGGAAATACTGCCGTGACCGTGACGAACAGCCTCAACGCTTATCTCAATATAGCGCTGAAGCCGCTGGCCCCTCCGACAACTATCCAGCCTTTAATCAATGTGAGCACGGCCTCATTGACAGCTTCCTGGAATTTGGTGTCAGAGGCGACCGGATATACCCTTGCAGCCTCAATCAACGCCGCCAATCCGCCTAGCCCGATATACGCTTCCAGCACCACGCTTGGCAACCTCAGCGCGAAAGTGGCGGTACCGGCTCTCGCTGCTGACACCACCTACTATCTTTTCGTGCGCAGCAACGGCCTCATGACAAACAGCAACTGGGCTATATATTCCGCCACCTCCACTCTGGCTAATACTCCGGCCTTCACCAATTTCACCAATATAAGTACATCGGTCATACGGGCGAACTGGTCCGCGAACGGCAACCGCAGCCCCGGAACCCGCTATCGCGTTCTTACCTCTACCGCCCCGGACCCGGAGAACCCGGCAGGTGCGGTGGTGGTAACTTCCGACACCCTGAACCTTTTTTTAAGCTCTTCCGGCCTTCGCGGCAATACCACATATTATTTCAGCGTCGCCGCTATTAACAGCAACGGCGTTCTTTCCGATTATGACGCCGTTGAGGGGACTTCCACACTGGCTTACGTGCCTGTTTTCAACAATTTCACAGGTATAGATACCGGTTCCGTGCAGTTCAACTGGATGGTGAGCAGCAACGCTTATCCCGGCACTCTTTACCGCGTCCTGACTTCAACAGCGCCCGATCCGGCCAACCCCTCCGGCGCGGAGGTGACGTCCTCGGATACCTATAATATTTTTCTGAGTTCTTCCGGGCTCGATGCCAATACCACGTATTATTTCAGGGTTGCGGGCGTGAATAACAACGGGATCGTAACCGCCTATGCAGCCGCAAGAGGTACTTCCACCTTGGCCAATATCCCTGTACCCGACAATTTTACGGAGATAGGCGAAACGGACATACAATTCAACTGGCTGCCGAACGGCAATCCCGATCTTCGCACGCTTTACCGGGTGTGGACCTCCACGGCGCCGGACCCGTTAAATCCGGACGGGGCTAAGGTGACGTCGTCCGATACTTACAATACCTATCTCAGCACCTCCGGGCTGGCGGTAGATACCTATTATTCTTTCGTAGTGGCGGCCAGGAATAATAACGGTATCTTCACTTCTTATTCCGACCCCGATACCGCCTCAACTTTCGGGTTGTCGGACGCTCCGACAATACCGAAGTTCCAGGCCGCCGGAACACCCCAGGGCGGTACTGGCGCCGTGACCCCGGCCTGGCCGCCGGCGCATCAGATAGATGACGTGGCGCTTTTGTTCGTAGAGGCTTCCGGCGGAGAGGCTATCTCATTGACTACGCCTAACGGTTTTGTGCAGGTGCCAAATTCTCCGCAGGCCACAGGCGCTGGGACGGCAGGAACGCGCATCGCCGTATATTGGGCGCGCGCCACTTCAGGTTCGATGGCGGCGCCGGTGGTGGCCGACCCGGGTAACCATGTATACGCCGTTATATTGACCTTTCGGGGTGTGATCAGGAGCGGAGATCCTTTTGATATAACGGGCGGCGGTGTGAAGGCCGGCGCTTCCACCGCCCTGACCGCTACCGGTGTTACGACCGCTGTACAGGAAACTTTAGCGGTTACAGGCGTAACGTCCGATCTCGCGGCCGCCGCCTTCGCCTCCGCGTGGGATAATTTCAGCCTGTCCGGGGTTACGGAGCGCTTCGACAACGGCACTGCCTCCGGGGGCGACGGAGGCATAGCGGTTATGACCGGAAGAAAACTGTATGCGGGAGCCACCGGCGACACCGGTCTGACGGTGGCTAACAGCATCAATGCTTTCCTGACCATAGCGCTCAAACCGCTGACGCCCCCTGTGCCCACGCTGCCTATCACGGATGTCGCGGCGAGGGCGATGACTGCAAGCTGGGACCTGGTAAGCGGGGCCACCGGGTACACGCTGGCTGTTTCGCTGAGTTCCGCAAACCCGCCGACCTCCATCTATGCCTCAAGCGCCGCGACCGGCGCCAGCGCTACGCTGGATACGCCGGCTCTGGACATGAATACCACCTATTATCTTTTCGTGCAGAGCAACGGCCTCAGGATGAACAGCAGCTGGGCCGCTTATCCCGGCACCTCTACTTTACTGGAATACACACCCGCCCTTGCAGGTTTTTCCAATATAAGCGACTCAGCCATGCAATTCGACTGGTCGGCTAACGGTAATCCGGACGGCATACCGTATGTCGTAGTAGTATCCACGGCTCCGGACCCGCTGAATCCCTCCGGCGCGGTCGTGACAACATCCAATACCTATAACACCTATCTGAGCACTTCCGGTTTGATCGCGGATACCACTTATTATTTCCGCGCGGCCGGTATTAACAATAACGGCGTGCCTACGGCCTTCAGCGGGCCAGATGGTACGGCCACTTTACTGACGAACGCGCCCGTATTCAATAACTTTACGAACGTGAGCGCCAGCGCGGTGCGGTTCAACTGGCTGCCTAATGGCAATCCGAATCCGGGTACGTTCTACCGTGTCATGGTCTCTACGGCTCCGGACCCTTTCAACCCGGATGGTGCAGTAGTCACTTCTTCCGATACTTACAATATTTTTCTTACGACTTCCGGTTTGAGCGCCGATTCCACTTATTATTTCCAGGTGGCGGGTCTTAACAAAAGCGGAACCGTCACCGCTTATACGGCGGTTGAGGCCACTTCTACATGGGCCAATGTTCCCGCTATTGCCGGTTTTACGAACATTGATGAGTCCTCTATGCAGGTGAACTGGACGGCGAACGGGAACCGTGACCCGGGTACGCTTTACCGGGTGCTGACATCAACCGCTCCGAACCCGGTATCCCCTCCGGCAGGCGCGGTGGTGTCATCCTCAGACACCTATAATACATTTCTCAGCACTTCCGGACTGAGAGCGGATACTACCTATTACTTCAGTGTCGCCGCGATAAACAACGGAGGACGCATCACCTCGTATGTCACTTCGCCGGGGACGGCGACCTGGGCCAATGTGCCGGTGTTCAATAATTTTACGAACATCAGCGCCAGCGCTGTCCGTTTCAACTGGTCTGTTAATGGCAATCCTCCGTCAATAACGTTATACCGGGTGCTGGCCTCCACGGCGCCGGACCCCTCGGCGCCTGGTGGCGCGGTGGTAACGACCTCTAATACCTACAACACTTATCTCAGCAGTTCCGGACTTTCCGCGAACACCACTTATTATTTCCGGGTGGCGGCGGTGAACTGGAATAACATCGTTTCCAATTATTCAGCGCAGCAAGGGACTTCTACCTGGGTCGCCAACGTCCCGACGTTCAATAATTTCGCCGGAGTGTCCGTCTCAGCGATACAGTTAAACTGGCTGCCGAACGGCAATCCGAACCCCGGTACGCAGTACCGGGTGCTTACTTCTACCGCCGCGAATCCTTCGGCTCCCTCGGGCGCGGTGGTGACGACTTCCGATACATACAATATTTCCATGACCACTTCCGGATTGAACGCGAACGTGACCTATTATTTCCAGGTGGCCGGCCTGAATAATAACGGCGTAGAGACCACCTATATGGGGGTCAGAGGGACCTCTACGCTGGCAAATGTTCCGACTGGCCTTGCGGCGTCCGGTGAAACAGACGTTTCGGTATACCTGGATTGGTCTTCGGCCGGTAACGGCCCGGGAACCCGTTACCGGCTCTTTACCTCAACGGCTTCCAATCCTTCGGCGCCGGCCGGCGCCAGGGTAACGTCTTCGGATACATTTAACGTCAATATCACCACCTCCGGCCTTAGGACCGCGACCAGCTACTATTTCCTGATCCGGGCCATCAATAACAATGGCATTCTGACCTCATCCAGTTCCGTGATCAACACCAAAACGCTGCCGGCGGGCGGTTTGGGAGAGCCTATCATAGGCGCCTTTACCAGCGTGAATGCCAGTTCTATCTCGGCCAACTGGTCCATCGTTACTGGCGCGACCGGCTATACGCTGGTGGCTTCGGTAAATTCCGGAGACCCGCCAAACCCGATATTCGCCTCCAGCACTACTATAGGCAACGGCGGCGTCAGCGCGTCCGTCTTCAGCCCGGACCTGGCCGCCAATACTACGTACTATCTTTTTGTCCGCTCCAACGGGCCGGCTAAATTAAGCGCCTGGGCCGCGTATTCCGGCACCTCGACTCTGGTAGCGAATGTGCCCCTTTTCGATAATTTCACAAATGTCAGCGAAACCGGCATCCAGTTCAACTGGTTGCCTAACGGAAACCCAAGTCCGCCGGGCACTCTGTACCGCGTGCTGGTCTCGACTGCTTCGAATCCGTTGAGTCCATCCGGCGCTGTGGTGACCTCTTCGTACACTTATAATATCTCCCTCAGCACCGCCGGGCTGAATCCTAACGCGACCTATTACTTCCGCGTGGCCGGGGTAAATAATAACAACGTGCCGACAGCCTATGCAGCGGCTCAGGGGACTTCCACCTGGGCTAATGTCCCGGCTTTTACGAATTTCACGAATATCACCGCTTCGGCTATGCGTTTCAACTGGTCGCCGAACGGAAACCCGGCCCCCGGCACTCTCTACAGGGTGCTGAGCTCTACGGCTCCGGACCCCTACGCTCCCGCCGGGGCTGTGGTTAGTGCTTCCGATACCTATAATGCTTTTTTAAGTTCCTCAGGACTGAGCCTGAATACCACGTATTATTTCCGGGTCGCGGCTGTGAATGGTAATGGTATCCTGACCAGCTATGACACGCCGCGCGGCACCTCTACGCTGACCAACGCTCCAGTTTTCAATAACTTTACCGGCGTGGGAGCCGGCGCCATACAGTTCAACTGGCTGCCTAACAGCAATCCGAACCCTGGCACTTTATACCGGGTGCTGGCCTCCACCGCTCCCGACCCCTCGAATCCGTCCGGCGCGGTCGTATCTTCCTCGGACACTTACAATATTTATTTAAATTCTTCCGGGCTGGATCCGAACACGACCTATTATTTTCAGGCCGCGGGCTTGAATAACAACGGGACGCCCACGGCGTACACTGCCGCAGCCGCGACCGCTACCCTGGCCAGCCTTCCGCTTACGGCTGTAACCACTTTCAGCGCTGTCGGACCCTACGGCTTTTCAGTCGCCTGGAATAATAATTCCAACCCGCTGCCGGAAACATTATATGTCGTTCAGGCCTCCACCGCTGCCGATTTCAACGCCGGCGCGACAAATCAGGTCACGGCTTCCACCGCTCCTGCCGCCGGCCCCGCCTACACATTTACGGGGCTGACTTTTTCCACTACCTATTACTTCCAGGTCCGCGCGCGTAATCTTAACGGGGTTTACACGAACTTCGTGCAGCTGGGCTCCACAAAAACGCTGGGGCTGCCTCCGCCTGACCTGGGTTCGGTCACGGATGTGAGCACGTATTCCTTGACGGCCGGTTGGCAGCTGGTAAGCGGGGCCACAGGCTACACTCTGGCTGTTTCCGTGAACCCTGATAATCCTCCCTCACCTGTATTCGCCTCAAGCGCCACGCTGGGGGACCTGAGCGCCGGAATAGCCGGGCTCGGACCCAATACCACTTATTATCTTTTCGCGCGCGCGAACGGCCCGGGGGAATCCGGCGGTTGGGCGGCCTATCCGGCTACATCAACCTGGGCCAATCTCCCTTTGACCGTGGTTTCAACTTTCAGCGCCGTGACCTACGACGGATTCAGGGTGTATTGGGACAATAACTCCAATCCGCTGGGCAGCACTCTGTACACGGTACATATTTCTACCGCCTATGATTTCAACGCCGGCGCGACAAATGAAGTTTCATTCTCTACCGCTCCAGCCGCAGGTCCATCGGCGGCGTTCACCAGCCTTAACCCGGATACTTTATATTACTTCCGCGTACGTGCCATTCAGAACGACGGTGGTTTTACCGGCTGGCAGGAACTTGGCTTCATCAGGACCCTGGCTCAGCCAGCGCTGCATTCGGGCGGAGACGGCGTGCTGTTCTACGGGCAGACAGGGAATACGACCCCGCAGTTCCGCAATTATTATTTCGCCGGAAGCACTTTCAGCAGCGTGGCTAATACCGTGCCCAACGTCGCGGGGTCGCTGTTCCTGATCAAAACCTCGCCGCTCAACAGCGTGCAGGAAGCCGTGGCCGGTTACGTGAAGAACGGGATTTTGCATGTATTATGCACTGACGGTACCAACTGGAGCGAGGATTGGACCCAGACAGTTGGGGGGACCGAGCGTACGCGGCGTTTCGATATCGCGTATGAGACCAATACGGGCGATGTCATGGTACTTTATTCAAAGGACTCCGCCGGCTCGAACGAAATGGGCTATAGAACCAAATCCGGCTCCGATTCCTGCGGGTCCGGCAGTTGGTCTGCCAACACTGACCTCAATCCGGCCAGGACCAGTGGAGTGGTCCAGTGGGTCAAGATGGCCTCGGACCGCCGGACCTCCTATAGCGATATCGCGGCCATCTGGGCAGACGCCAGTTCGGACCTTTCGGCTATGGTCTGGACCGGGACTGCCTGGGAGAACGAACCGGCCTCCGCTTTGTCCACCACGCTGGAGGTAGTGACTTCAGCCCAGGATGTCGAGGATTTTGATGTGGATTATGAGTCCCTTTCCGGCGATATCATGGTGGTCTGGGCGGATGCCGCCGGAGGCGCCGGGGCCAACGGCGTGAGGTATGCCGCCGCAACCTGGACCGGTGGGAGCCCGCTTCATACCTGGGGAGGGGTGCAGACTCCCCCGACTTTCGCCGACGACGCCACAAATCTCGCGCTCTCAGCCAGCCCGGACGATAACAGGATGCTCTTCTCTTCCATAGGCAATGCCGGTTCCGACCTGCAGGTAGGGGAATGGTCCGGAACGGCCTGGACCGCCAGGGCCAATCTCGACACGTCATGTCAGACTCCGGCGGCCGGCACCAAACTGGTTTCGAACGGTTGGCTGAGCGTCGGGGGCGTTTCCACCGGTGTAGTCGTATATGCCGACGCCACTGTCCCGACCGGCATAGCCTGGACCAGAGGGTTTACCGTTCAGACCTCATCCATTCCGTTGCCTGCGTTCGGCGCGACCCAGGTCAGGTACGATATCGCTCAGGACCCCGTCAACAAGGACAGACTTGTCTTGCTGGTTTCCTCCGGCACCTCCGGGGCGGGCGGGCTTCAGGCTAAAAGGCTGTTGATGACCGCCGGTCCCGCTTTTTCCTGGAGCGACGCCAATAGCGGCGCGCTGCTGGAAACGAAGCTCGCTTCGGCGGCCGTTAGCGGAGCTTCGTTCGCCTTCTGGCCTGCCGCTCCGGTTACCACCTTCTCGCAGTCCTCCTACCGGTTTTTCGCGAACGCCGACAGCACGGACGTAGGCGCTCCGCTGGCCGCGCAGGATGCTCCAGCCGATTTGCCCTCCGCTGGAGCTGCTTTCAGGCTGAGGGCGCTTGTCCATATAGGCCAGGTGGACCTCCCCGTAAGCGGCCAGAGTTTTAGATTGCAGTTCGCTGGAAAGGGGGACGGAGACTGCGATACGCCCAACGGAGGCGTCCCGGCTTCATATACGGATGTTACCGCCGGCACGATAATAGCGTTCAATAATAATTCCCCTGCCGACGGCGCGGCCCTCACCGCTAACGCCAACGATCCGCAGCATGGGGCTCATTTCACCGTAAATCAGAGATACGAAGAATTGAACGACTTCACCAACAGCGCTTCGGCCATAGTCCGCAACCGGGACGGTATGTGGGATTTCGCTCTTAAGGATAACGGCGTCTCTGCCGGTACCGCCTACTGTTTCAGATTCGTGAAAGCGGACGGCTCCGCGCTGAACTCCTATGACTCCTATCCTGAGCTCAGCCTGCCGGCGGCACTGCAGCTAAACGAGGTCTACGCCGCCGGTTCAACGAGCGCGGATGACTGGGTGGAAATTTACAATAACAGCGCCAGCACGGTTCCGCTCATAGGATGGAAACTCTATTATACCGAGGATATCTCGCCGAATCTGGTCTGGACCGGGCAGGCAGGGGACACTATAAACTCCATGTCCACTTTTACCATCACTACTCTTTCCATGAATCTTAACGGCGGCCAGAATTATGGAGTCTCGCTTAAAAATAATGGAGGAAATCTTGTGGACCAGGTCATGTGGCCGGCCGGACTTTCCGCCGGGCAGTCCTTCGCGAGGGTCGCGGACGGAGAGCCGGACTATTTTGAAATAGATCCGACACCCACCAGAAATTACGCTAATGCGCGCGCCACCGATACATTGAAGATAAACGAGGTGGCTTATGGTACGCTGGGCGTTCAGTTTGTGGAGCTCTACAACACCTCAGCCGTTTCCACGATGACCCTGGTCGGCTACTCGCTGAGAAACTCGGCGGCCTCGGCCAACGGGCTCAGGTTCAAATTCACAAGAAAAGTATATCCCAGGAACTACACTATCATAGACGATTCCTCCAGAAGCGACGACGGTCTGTACTTCGCGGATGTATTTGGTGCGCAGGGTCTGGACGCCGCCGGAGATTTTGTGGCGGTGGAGAACTCTACCGGTTCGACCGTGGACCAGATAACCTGGCAGTCAGGTTCCGCTTATTCCCGGTACGACTTTTTAGGCGACCTGGTCTCGGTGGATAACTACGCCCCGGCCGGCGCTGCCGCTTCCATCGGCAGGAGGCCGACCGAGGGCGCCGATACGGACAATGACTATAATGATTTTACTTCGTTCGGTCTGACCACTCTCGGCTCGCGCAACAACGGCGCGGGAGCCGCAGCCGCCAACTCACTGGTTTATCCGGCCGATAGGCAGGTGCTGCCGCGCAAATTCCGGCTGACGCTGGACCTGGGCGTACAGGCCTCTTCAGCTGCGGCTAACAATATTATCTTCCAGCGCACCGGCGGCGCCACCGATATCAGGTCCCCGCATATCTATCGTCTGCAGGACATCGGTTTCGGCCTGGGCGTGCTCACGCAGCAGACCACGGTCCAGTTCGGCTTCTCTCTTAACGACCAGGACGGGTTCCCGCTTGTAAGCAGCGTCGCGTATCGCCTGACGCTGAATACCGACACGGGGTCGCAGTCCGCCCCGCAGATCATCCTGGGCACGGTAACCTACGACGCGAGCGTGCAATCGGTGACAGGCAGCACCACCGCTCCGTTATGGATGAACAACGCCGCGCGAGACAGCGCTATAAGGCTGGACATTTCCAATAATAGCCCCGCCGGGTTCAACGACCTTGAGGTAACCACCGTAACGTTTAAGATCATGAATTCCAATCTCTCGGCCGCGCTGACCCCGACAGAAGCCAGGAATCTTTTCAACGCCGTTATGCTTGTAATGGACTCTACAAGTTCAGGCACCTCAGGAGTTTATGAATCGGGAATAGACCTGAGTACGATCGCTTATCTGCCGATGGCGTCCATTAATCCGGACTCCACCGGCGTCTCCACACTGACCGTCCTTTTCCCGGACCTCGGGTCCGCGGCCATCCCGGCCGCCTCCACGCGGACTTTCTTCGTAGTGTTGGAATCCACGCAGAACGCGAACACCAGAACGCCGAATAACGTTTTCAGAGTGATCTTCAACCCCTTGACCATGAGCGCATTGAGGGACGGGCCAAGCGACCTGGCTCAGGATTTCAACGCGTCCGCCCAGGTGAATACTTCCTCCGTAACGATTATAGCGCCGGCTGTCCCTCCCGCCGGCACCGCCTGGCCGTATACCCCGCCCGGGAGCGGATCCATCCAATCCCCGGCCGGGTACTATACATACGACCCGGGCGTGTCCGTCACCGATCCCGTGATAAGCTCCGCCGTGTACGTCGGTTCCACCGACGGATATCTGCGGGCTATAAAAAAAGATGGCACGCTTAAGTGGAGTTACGCCACTTCACCGCTGTCGCCCATAAGGACAAGCCCGCTGGTGGTCGTCGAGTCCCAGAAACTGTATGTCTATTTTGCCGACGATAACGGCGATGTCTATAAAGTCCAGGATAACGACAGCGGAGCGGGGCTGGTCTGGTCTTCAGCCACCCAAGTCGCGGTCCGGTCGAATATAATGTGCGGGGATCTGTGGTGTACCGGGCCCCAGATGTATTTCGGCGATACCAATAACAAGGTCAAATGTATCAACAAGGCCGACGGTCAGGCCTGCGCCGGATGGTCATACGCCTCTGCTATTAACGCTCCGATATCCGGCACCATCGCGATAGACGACAGGGCTACCATAAACAGCGGCTGGATCGGCCTTGAAAACGGCAGGATAGTGGCCCTTCATACGGCTGACGGCACCTCGCCGACAAGTTATCAGACCGGCGGCGCGATAAAATCCTCGCCATATCTGGACGGACGGGACGCGTCAGCCAACAACGTGCTTTTCTTCACTTCTACCGACGGTAAACTTTACGCCAGGGTTTCCTCTAATCTGACCCAGTTGCCGGCGGGCTGGCCGGCGGGCGATTATAACGCTAATTCGGCTATATACACGTCGCCTTTCAGCATAGGGACCCGGCCATATATCTTTTTCGGTGACGACGCCGGCAGGCTGCATCAGGTTAAGAAATCCGACGGGACCAGCGCGGCCGGCTGGCCCTTCCAGGCGGGCGCTGCTATCCGTTCCTCGCCGGTGTACGTTCCCGACGGGTCAGTTCCGCAGGGCGGGAATGATTACGTATATTTCGGCTGCGATGACGGATATATATACGCCGTGGACGCCATTACCGGCGTCCTGCGGCAGGGCTGGCCGGTGGCCACCGGCGGACCGGTGCGGGCGGATCCGGTTATAGACACGGATAATTCGACTCTGGTAATCGGGTCTAATGACGGCAAGACGTACGTGCTGTACATCGGACCGTAAAGAAAGGATAAAGGATCAAGGACCAAGGATAAAGGGCTGGAGAAAGGATCAAGGATCAAGGACCAAGGATAAAGGGCTGGAGAAAGGATAAAGGATCAAGGACCAAGGATAAAGGGCTGGAGAAAGGATTATGGATCAAGGACCAAGGATAAGGGGCTGGAGAAAGGATTAAGGATCAAGGACCAAGGATAAAGGGCTGGAGAAAGGATTAAGGATCAAGGATAAGGGGCTGGAGAAAGGATAAAGGATCAAGGATCAAGGACCAAGGATAAAGGGCTGGAGAAAGGATTAAGGATCAAGGACCAAGGATAAGGGCTGAAGGATTCGGGATAAGAATTAGGAAAGGGATTAATATGGAAGAACGGAGACTTGAAGACAGAATCTTTAAATTTGCCATTAGCGTGGCAAAATTTGTGGCGGCTCTGCCTCCACAAGGGGTGTATTCTGTCATTTACAGACAGTTGCTGCGCTCAGCGCTTTCTGTCGGGGCTAACTGGCAGGAGGCTGCGGGGGGATTGACTAACGCCGATTTTACGCACAGCGCTAACATAGCCAAAAAAGAAGCGATGGAAACTTCCTACTGGTTGAAAGTAATGGCGGAATTGGAAATTGGAAATCCAAAAGATCTGACCCCTCTCTGCGTTGAAGCAAGTGAGCTGGTATCCATTCTCATCGCTATAGTTAAAAAAGTCCGAAGCCGCGGAAATATAAAGATATCCAAAGTTGTTCTTCCTCTTCTTCTGTCCTTAATCCTTAATCCTTGGTCCTTAATCCTTTCGCACGCCGCCGATTGGCCCATGTTCCGCGGTAATGCGCGGAGGACGGGCTTTACTTCGGAACAGATCTATCCGCCGCTGACAAAAGCCTGGGAGTACCAGACCGGGGCGGGGATCCTCTCCAGCCCGGCTGTTTTCGAAGATGTAGTGTATTTCGGTTCTCGGGATAACAATATCTACGCTTTGAACGCCAGGACGGGGGCGCTGCTGTGGCAGTATGCCGCGGACAACTGGGTAGACGCCTCTCCTACGGTTTCAGGCGATATGGTCTATTGCCCGTCCATGGACGGGCACCTGTACGCGCTGGACCGGCTTACCGGCGCTCTGCTGTGGAAGGCGGCCTTGGGCGCTTCTTCAGTATCGTCGCCGCTGGTTCTGAACGGGAAGGTGCTGGTCGGGACCGGTTCCCCTGAGAATAAACTTAAGGTTTTTGATGCCGCATCCGGCAGCCTGCTTTTTGAATCGCCAGCGGACCAGCCTGTCGATTCCGCACCCTCCGCCGACGCAAGCCGGGTCTATTTCGGCGCTAATGACGGGACCCTTTATGCCCTGGATATGAACACATTTTCTTCTACGTGGTCTTATCAGACAATGGGCGGCAGGTACGGCATGAACGCCGTGGCCGTCTCGAGCGGGATAATATACGCGCTGCCCGGCTATGACGAGCACAAGCCGCTGGCTTTGAACGCCCCGGACGGGACACTGCTGAATCCGCTATCGAAGGACTTTGACTCCCATACCGCCTGGGAACAGGTGGGCTCGCCGGTGGTGTCGAAGGACCGCGTCTATTTTCCCGGCGGCTATTCGGTGGACTGGCCTCCGGAAGAGGGTAACATCCTGTACGCGATGGATAAACAGGTCTCGGACCAGGAACTGCCCTACGTCTGGCCCAGCTCGCCTACGCTGGGAGGCATCTCCGGTCTCGGGACGCTCTCTTCTCCCGCAATGGCCAATGAACTTATCTATATAGGCACGATAGACGGGGAGCTGGCCGCCTTCAGCTCGGCCGCAGCGGCGGTGCCGCTTACCGCAGCCGTTTCTTTTTCCACGCCGGTATATTCCTCACCGGCGCTTTCCAACGGTATGGTGTTTGTCGGCACCGCGGGGGGGAAGATGGTCGCGTATAGGGCGTCCAGGACCGCCGCTATCTCCGGCCCTAAAAACGAGGCAGTTGTCAGCGGCACGGTTTCCATAAATGGTTATTTCGCGAACCCGGGCCTGACCGGATATACTTTAGAGTACGGACAGGGGGAGTCCCCGGCTTCCTGGCAGAATATAATATCGAGCGTTATTGCCGTGGGAGCGGAGAACGTGACGCTGGCCTTATGGGACACTTCCGCTCTTCCTAACGGAGACTACACTCTGCGGCTTTCCGTGCTTGAAAACCCGGTTTCCGGTTCAGATTGCACGGCCCTGCTGGCGGTGCGGGTTAACGCGCCGCCGCTCCCGCCTTCCGGGCTGAGCGCCGCCGATGTGCCGGGGGACACCGGCAACAGTATACGGCTGAATTGGACGGCCTCCCCTACAGGCGGCGTCAGCTACAGGATATACAGGGATAACGGGGGAGGGTACGCGGAATTGGCGTCCGTCGCCGCCGGCGTTCTCACTTATACGGACGCCGCGGCTCCTACGGGTATGACCTTTACTTACGTCGTCAGGGCGTTCGACGGCTATGCCGAGTCCGCCGATTCCGCCGCGGCTACGGCCTCCTCCGTTAACAATTCCGGAGATGTCACAGCTCCGGACGCAATTACCGACCTGGCTGCGACCCAGGGTGCGGCTCCCGGTTCGGTGAGGCTTACCTTTACCGCCACCGGCAACGACGGGAACCTGGGAACAGCTTCGCATTACGTAATAAAATATACCACTGTTCCGGGTTACAACTGGACCAATTTCGAAGGCGCAGTCCTGCAGTCCGTAGTGTGGCCGGCAGAGGGACCGGCAGGAGACAATTTTTCCAAAGAGTTAGGCGGACTTTACGGCGGCGTAACTTATTATTTCGCCGTCAAAACGGCGGACTTTATCCCGAATTTCAGCGGGGTTTCCAACTCAACGGACGCCTGGGCCTCCATTGATACCGTTCCTCCGCTGCCGCCGGCGGGGCTGTCGGTCGCTGACACGCTTGGCGATGACGGAAACAGTCTGACGCTGGAGTGGACGCTTTCGCCCGATGACGGCGCGCTTGCCGGAGACGTATATGGCTATAAAATATACAGGCGGCAGCAGGGTGCCGCTTACGTTCCGGACGATCCTTACGCCACGGTCGCTAAAGGGGTCAAGTCCTATATCGATACGGCCGCGACTACTAACATAAGATTCTATTATTCGGCGGCGGCTTTTGACAGCACAAACAACTCGCCGCTTTCGAACGAGGCCAACGGAATATCAGCGGACAACTGGCGCTTCTTTGACAGTTCACAGGGAGGTGCGGTGCGCCTCCCGGACGGCGCCAGGGTCGTCATCCCGGAGGGGGCCGCTTCGCAAAACGATGATATCATGTTCCTGAAACTGGACCCGGTCACTTTCCAGCCGCTTGCCGGCGTAAAAGCCAATACCGGAGTCAGATCGACCGGGCTGGTTTACGAGATCAAGTTCAAGAAGGCGGGCACAAACCTTTTAAAACCGGCTACGCTGACGCTGCCGTACACCGACGCGGACGTCGCCGGCATGAACCAGGAGAATCTGAGGCTGTACACGCTGTCGGCAGGGGTCTGGCAGCTGGTCAATACTTCGAAGCCGGACACCAACGCTAAAACCGTGACGGCTGAGGTGAACCATTTTTCGGTATATTCCATAATGGAATATGTGCCGTCCGGAGACCTGCTGAACAAGGACGAGGTGTACAGCTATCCCAACCCCGCAAGGAGCGATACGCTTACCTTTAAATTCAGGACGGCGTATAAGTCCAACGTGACCATAGACGTGTATAACATAGCCGGAGAAAAAGTGGCGCGGCTGGAAAAATCTGATTGCCCGGCGGGCCTCACTTCGGAAATAGTCTGGAACATAAGAAGGATCGCGAGCGGCGTGTATCAGTATAAAGTAGAGGCGGAGAGCGCGGCAGGAAGCAAGTTCCTGATAAAAAGACTGGCGATAATACACTAGAGGAAGGATTAAGGGCAGAGAGGGACGGACTTATGAGTAGATTAAGGCCGGGGCAAGATACAAAGGCAGAGCGCGGCACGGGCTCGCGGAGGGCTTTCTGCGCCGTTTTTGCCTCTTCCTTTTGCGGAACTGCGGTTCTGTTCCTGGCCTTGATCCTTAATCCTTCATCCTTGATCCTTCTCCATGCGGCGAAGATCTATCACGCCGCCGGCTCAACCTCAGCTACTTTCCTCAAATTGGGCGTCGGGGCGCGCGCTGCCGGGATGGGCGGGGCGTTTGCCGGCGTGCCCGGCGACCCGTACGCCATCTATTGGAACCCTGCCGGGCTGGCCTCGCTGGAGGGGGAGAAAAATATCGGCTTCTTCCATAATGATTACTTTCAGGGCCTGAAGCAGGAGTTCATGTTCTATACCGCGCCGGCTGAGGGCCTGGCGTTCCTGAAGAGTCGCGAACTGCGCTCCGGAGTATGGGGAGCAGCGCTGGATTATTTTTATACGCCAAAAGATATGGAGCGCAGAAGCGGAGCGAACGAAAGCGACCCGCTGTCTCCGATCTCGGCTTCGGAGGGAAAGTTCGGGGCCTACGACCTGGCGTTCTCGGCCGGATATGGCTGGAAGCCTCTACCGGACCTGAGTCTGGGCTTTGCGCTAAAGGCGATACGCCAGAGCATAGACACAAAGACGGCCGCTTCGGCTGCGCTGGACCTGGGAGTGCTGAAAGCTTTCAACTGGCTGGGAGAGGATTTCACCGCGGGCCTGTCGGTCCAGAACATCGGCCCGGGTATAAAATTCGTCTCAAGGCGTTACAACCTGCCGCTCGTGTTTAAAACCGGGCTGAGCTGGCGTCTGCCAGGTTCCGGTGCGCTGTTGGCGCTGGAGGCGGACAAGCCGATAGATAACTACCCGTCGGCTATCTTAGGCGCGGAGTATCCGCTGGCATCGCGGCTTGCGCTGAGAACGGGGTACCGATATCGCTACATGGGAAATGAGCTGGGGCCGTGGTCCGGTTTCTCGGCCGGGGCCGGGATAGCGTTCGGCGCGGTATCCTTTGATTATGCCTTCAGCCCGTTCGGCGAATTGGGAAACTCGCACAGGTTCTCGCTGAACGCCAGGTTCGGGCGGAGCGGCGGAGCTGCGCAGAAAGAATTCAAGGCCGCGCCCCGGCCTGACGGGGCCATGCAAAACGCGAGAGCGATCTCCTATGAAGTAACTCAGAGGGCGCTTATGATCTCCCAGCGCGGAGTTAAATATGAGGTCAAAGCGGCGGCTCCGGGCGCAGACCTTTACGCTATCTCCTTCAGGAACATGTCGCGCGGTCCAGCCCCGGCGAACATCTCCGTGATAGAGGGCGAATTGCCCCAGGCCCTGCTGCTGCAACTGCCGGACGGCGCGAGGCCGGTACAGGCCTGGCAGCTCTCTTCCGGGATCGGAAATGTGCTGGGCGATATCTCGCTGCAATTGAAAACCCCTGTGTCCGGAAAGGCGAATAGCGCTTATTCTTTCTTTTATCTCACGCGAAGCGGGTGGCAGGAGGCGCCTGTTGCCAGGACATGGGAAGAAGCCGGATATATTCACTTAAGCGTTTTTGCACCGCCAAGCACGCATTATGTCGTGGTCTTAAAGGCGTGGAGCAGTTACTGAAGTCCGGCTTAATCGTTTTTTATAAACGGCGCGGCGAGCAGTCTGAAGGGTCTTGTCAGGCGATTCATCGCGGATGCTTTTCCATAACGTCTTTCCAGGAAGCTTTTTCCGGGGAACAGATAACTGATGAATAAACCGGGGCGGTAAAGGACCGGCAGGAAATATTCCAGGATACGGGAATGCCGGACGGCGGCTTTTTCGAAAAAGAGGCTTTTTAGCCTGTCCGCGCCGCGCGGCGCGAAGGCTGACAACTCGCTTTCTGACAGCAATGCCGGTTTTGATATCGAGAAACGCTTCAGAACCGGATAAATCACCCCTTCCAGGTTTTCTCCGGCCGCTATCCCCGCCGCTTCCAGCCAAAACGCGGATCTGCCGGTCTTTGCGTAAACGAACTTAAGGAACAATCCGATGTCATCCAGCGTTCTTTGAGGCAGGCAGCCGTGATTGAGCAAAGAATGTGAAGCCAGGTGGAGCAACTGGTCCTCAAACCCCAGCCCTTTTACCGCAACCGGTCCGTGAACCGTCAAAGATCTGGCCCGGCGCCACAGGGCTTGCGTGTTTTGCTCGTGCCAAAGCCCGGTGTGGAGGTCGATGATGACCGGAGGCGCGGAAGGTCCGGCCATTCGGTAATAAGCCTGGGAACTGTTTTCCATGGCTTTGAAGCCTTCCGCCTTCAGCAGGGCGTCAAATAACAATTCATCGCCGGGCTGTATGAGAATATCCAGGTCGGTCATCTCGCGCTCGCCCGGAGGCCATATCCCTTCCGCCAGCAGGGCGGCGCCTTTCAGCGCGATGAAACTGAGGCTTTTTTCAGCCGCCGCCGCGCCGAGCGCGTCAAGCGCGCCAAGAAGCAGGACATTCCTGGCCAGAATGGAGTTGTCCATTGTTAGTATTGCCCCAGCGTGCCGTCTTTTCTGGCTTTTTTTAGCGCGGCTGTGAAAGCGGCCACGCTGAGCGGGGCGAGTATGAGCGCAAAGAGCAGGAGCGTCAGCAGTTCGGCCTTAAGTTCCAGGATGCCGGCGCCCTTATGCAGCGCCAGCTGCAGCGCGCGTATGGAATAGGTGACCGGCAGAAGCCACGAGAGCCATTGCAGCCAGAAGGGGAGCACCGCCACCGGAAAGTATACCCCTCCGAGCAAACCCTCGAAATTGTTCAGCACCCACGCCGCCGGGTTGCCGCGCTTGAACAGCAGGACGAAGCAGGAAGAAAGTATCCCCAGCGCCGCGAAGGAAACGGCCGAGAAAAGGAAAACGGCCGCCAGCGCCGGCAGATTGGCGCGCGAGAGGTCCAGCTTGAATATGAACACGCCGGCCAGTACGTAAATAATAAGCTCGAAAGTGGCGAGCAGGAAATTCCACGCGGTAAGCGCCGCAAGAAAGACCGCCGGGCTGACCGGCGCGGATAAAGACGCCTCGAGGGTGCCTTGCAGCTGCTCGTCGCGCAGGCGCGCGGCGTAAGAGCCGGCCCCCGTGCCGATGTAGCCGAAAAAAGCGGTGGCGGCGAACACATATGCAAAATATCCGGAGCCGTATTCGGCCAGATAGGGGCTGAAGCTGCGGCCGAAAAGCTTATCAATAAAATAGAAGACGGCCATCCCGGTGAATGTTGAGACCGTCCCCATAGCGAAGGAGAGCTTGTAGCTTTTCTCCACAAGGAAATCTTTACGCAGGAAAGCGAGGATCCGTGCTGTCATATGGCTCCGGCGCAGGCCCTGGCCGCCGCCTCTTCCATCCCGGCGGTGGTGCCGGCCCCGGCTTCAGCCGCCAGCTTTCCGCCCTTAAGCGCCAGAAGGCGCCCGCAGGTAGCCGCCAGCTCGGCCGGATTATGGCTTGCGTAGAGCACGGTTGCGCCCGCGTTTGCGGCCAGGTCTTTTACAATCGAGGATAGCGCCGCCGCCGACCGCAGGTCCAGATTTCTCGCCGGCTCATCAAGCAGTAACAGCGGCGCGCGGCGGATCAGCGCTCGCAGCAGCGAGAATTTCTGCGCCGTTCCTTCGCTCAGCGCATCAAAACGCAGGTTCAGGTCCAAGTCGCTGATCGATAACGCCTTCCGGAGCGGCTCCGCGCGCCGTCTCGTCTCCGCGCGCGTCAGGCCGTAAAGCGCTCCGAAGAAATCGAGGTTTTCCAGCGCGCTCAGTCGCGGATAAAAGCTTCTGGCTCCGGGTTCTACCAGCGCGGCCGAGGCGCGCAGCGAGGCATCGCCGGCCTCCTGACCGCCGACGCTGATAAGGCCGGCGTCAGGGATCAGGCGGCCCGCGAGTATCCGCAAAAGAGTGCTTTTACCGGCCCCGTTCGGCCCGGCCAGCCCGGTAATGGTTCCCGCAGAGAGTTTCAGGCTTACGCCGGTCAGGGCCGGTGAGGCCGCGCGCGTCCTGCCTGAAAGCGATAGCCAGCCCTGCCGGGGGTAGCTCTTCCGGAGATCAGAGGTTTCTATGAGCATAACATGGAACTTATAATACTATACTGCCGGACTGTTGAAAAGGCCGGATTAAATTGATTTAATATATATATTAAAGCGCGGGCCGGTTCCAGCGCCTTTCCGGAGGAAACATGCGAATACACCTAGTAGCCAGAAAAACAAAACTCACCGCCCAGCTGAAGGGCTTTATAGAAGCCAGGCTTACCAAGCTTACCGAATTCGTGGATAATATCGTCTGGGCTCAGGTTATACTCGGGATGGAGAAAAAGATCTACAGGGCGGAAGTCGTGGCGCACGCCGGCCATCAGACCATGAAGGCCGCGGCCGAGTCTGACGACATGTACGCCGCCATCGACAAGGCCATGACAAAGATGGAGGCCCAGATCAAGAAATACAAGGAAAAATTCTCCGAGCACCGCGGCATGTCCATCTCCGAAATGAGCGAGATCTCCACTCTGCTGGGCCCGCAGGCCGTGTTCTCAGTGGTAAAGGATGTTCCGATTAAACCCATGAACAAGGAAGAGGCCGTGCAGGAGATGGAAAAACTCGGCTATAATTTCTGGCTTTTCATGGAAAAGGACGCCAGACAGATGCAGGTCGTTTTTAAAAGGCTGGACAGCACCTACGGCCTTCTGCTGCCGGTAAAGAAATAGCCTGCTTGCAGGTGATGAGGGCCTGGGCGGGGGGCGGTTCGTCCCCCTGCCCTGCTCGTTTCGCATTGTTGGCGGGCGGGAACTTCCAATGACTAAAACCCAGGACAGCGTCAAATCAATAACGGTTGGAGAACTGCTGAAATCCAGGGGCAAGATCCTCGGGCTTAAGGTGGTGGCCGGGGCCGGAAACCTCGGAGGAAAGATCGCTGTAAGCGAGATCAATCGGCCCGGCCTGGCCGTAGCGGGCCATCTTGAGCAGTTCCGCTCGGAACGCATTCAGATCATAGGGCAGGGCGAGCACGCCTACTGCCTCAAAGAATCCGGAACAAAGATCGCCGCCAATCTTCGCAAGATGTTCGCGTATAAGGGCATCCCCTGCGTGATAGTTACCGGCGGGCTGCGGCCCCTGCCGATACTGAAGGCGGCCTGCCGCGAGGCTAAAACTCCTTTGCTGGCCACCAGCTGCGACACCTCCTCCTTTATACGGGAGCTCACCATTTTCCTGGACGACAAGCTGGCCGCTATCACCTACGCGCATGGCGTGCTGGTCAGCGTCTATGGCCTGGGCGTGCTTATCCAGGGGGATTCCGGGGTGGGGAAATCGGAATGCGCGCTGGAGCTTCTCAAGCGCGGGCACATCCTGATCGCTGACGATGTCGTTGAGATAAAGCGCCGGATAGGCTACATGCTTCTGGGGAATTCTCCAAAGAATATAAAACATTATATGGAGGTGCGCGGCCTCGGAGTTATAGACGTGGAACTGCTTTTCGGCGTGGGCTCCATCCTGGACCAGTCTTTGATAGAGATGCACGTGAAGCTTGAGAGCGTCTCCGGCGGGGCCAATCTCGCTAATTATGACCGCACCGGTCTGCAGACGAGCGAGGTCTCTATACTTGAAGTGCCTGTGCCGTCGCTGCGCCTGCCGGTGACCCCGGGACGGAATCTGGCGGTGCTCATAGAGGTCGCCGCGCTTAACCAGCGCCTGAAGAACCAGGGGTGTTTCACCGCGAAAAAATTCAATGAGAACCTGATACGGGAGATGGCGAAGAAATAACATTAAGGATACCGCGCTATGAAAGCCAGAAGCAGCAGCGATAAAATATTCATCATAACCGGGATGTCCGGAGCCGGTAAGAGCCAGGCGCTCAAGTGCTTCGAGGATCTGGGCTTTTACTGCATAGACAATCTGCCCGTCGCGCTTATACCGGCTTTTTCCGGGCTGGTTAAAACCAACAGGCATTTTAAGAACGTCGCCCTGGGCATAGATATCCGGGAAGGCCGGTTCTTTAAAGGTTTTGTCAGCGCGCTGGATGCCCTGGGAAAGCTGGGGCTGCACTACAAGATAATTTTTCTGGACGCCTCGGACCAGGTTTTGTTCCAGCGCTTCTCAGAGACCCGGCACCGCCACCCGCTCGGCAAGAATATCACGATGGCGGTCAGGGAAGAAAGAAAGATACTGTTTGATTTGAAGGAACGGGCCAATCAGGTGATAGATACCTCCAAGCTTACGCTCGGGGAGTTGAAAGAGATACTGGCGGGAGCGCTTGAGCTGAGGCGGTCCTCCGAGATGAAGCTCTCCGTGGTTTCGTTCGGGTACAAGTACGGCATCCCGCTGGACGCAGATCTGGTGATGGACGTGAGGTTCCTGCCCAACCCCTATTATATCCCGCGCCTGGCGCGCAAGACCGGCCTGGATCCGGCGGTCGGCGCTTATATCCGCAGCCGGCCCGGCTTCAAGAACTTTATCACCGGCTATACCGGGCAGATAAAGCAGCTTCTTCCGCTTTATATCAAGGAGGGGAAATCCTACCTGACCATAGCTATCGGCTGCACTGGCGGAAAACATCGCAGCGTTTTTATCGCCAGCCGCCTCGCGGAAGCTTTGTCCAGGTTCGGGTTCTCCGTTTCGGAATACCACCGGGACATCAGAAAATAAGCAGCCATGATCAACCTTATAGTCGTCACGCACGGTGAGTTCGGCGCCTATCTTATCGAGGCGGCAGAAAGCATCGTGGGCGTACAGCACGAAGGGCTGAAAAACATCTCTATTTCACCGCGGATGTCGCTTGAGCACGTAAAGAGCGCCGTGGCGGACGCAATCACGAAGATGCGTTCCGAAGACGGCCTGATATTCCTGCTGGATATGCCTGGCGGCACACCGATGAACATCGTTCTTCCGCTGGCCAAGGATATCGCTAAAAGCGCCGTGATCTGCGGAGTGAATATAAACATGCTTACCTCGGCTTTCTCCTACCGGAAAGACCTTGGTTTTACCGAGCTCTCCGGCAAGATCATGGAAGACGGCAGAAAGGCGATCTGCGAGGTCAAAAGTCTTCTTCTGAAAAACGGCGGGACAGCCAGGTAAAGCAAGGCGGGCCGTCTCCTTACAGCTTTGCGCCCGCTCCGCTTTTACACCGGGATAATTATGCAAGTCGCTTTATTCAGAATAGACGACAGACTTATCCACGGCCAGGTGGTGGAGGCCTGGGTCCCGTATCTGAAGGCCGAGGAGATAGTCGTCGTCTCCGACGAGATCGCCGCTGACGAGCTCCGGCGCACGATTATGCGCTTTTCAACTCCGGAGGGCGTCAGCCTTACCATCCTGCCTGTGGCGGAGGCCCTGATCTACCTGAGCGGAGACAAAGGCGGGCGGAACGCACTTGTCCTGCTGCCGGGCCTGAAAGAGGCGGCCGATATGATCTCGCGGGGCCTGCCAATGCGGTCTCTTAACATAGGCGGAATGCATTACTCGGCCGGCAAGAATTTTTCCATCGGAAAAGCCATTTTTTTAAGCGAAGAGGACCGGGGCTACCTGAAATCCATCTCCGCCGCCGGCGTAGAGCTGGAAGGCCGCGGAGTTCCAACGGATAAGCCGATAAACCTGATGGAAGCGATAGCGCGCTGAATAGGTTAAGCCGGGGAAGTGGCGAAATAGTAAAGCAGCGAGATGCGCAATAAAGCGGTTGAACCCGGCATTTCCGCCCCAGCTTCCCTGACCGCTGTTCGCTGATACGTGAAGTTCATGCTTTTATGGTCCGATTTATTTTTGCTGTGCACAATCACCAGCCCGTGGGCAACTTTGACCACGTAATAAAGCAGGCTTTCGACCTGAGCTATCTGCCTTTTACTGAGACATTGCTGCGGCACCCTTCGGTGAAGGTGGCCATGCACTTTTCCGGAGTCCTGTACGACTGGTTCGAGAAGCACGAGCCGGCCTATCTGGAAACTCTGCGCGGGCTTGTCGCAGCGGGCCAGGCGGAGCTGGTCGGCGGCGGCTATTACGAACCGATTCTGGCTATTCTGCCCAAAGACGATCAAAACGGCCAGATCGCCAGGATGCGGGACTATCAGCGCGGGCGCTTCGGCGTTGTTCCGGGCGGCGTCTGGCTAGCCGAGCGGGTATGGGAGCCTCAGCTGGCGGAGGTTCTGACAGGCTCCGGCGCCGCCTACACCGTGCTGGACGATATACATTTTTTCTCCGCCGGCCTGAGCGAAAAGGACCTAACCGGGCATTTTATCACCGAGTCCGGGGGACACAACCTTCCGGTGTTCCCGATAAACAGCAGGCTGCGCTACCTGATGCCCTTCGCCGATCCGGAAAAAACAATAGATTACCTCCGGACCTTCGAGGGCGGAGACGCCGTGCTGGTCATGGCCGACGACGGCGAGAAATTCGGTCTGTGGCCTAAAACCCACGACCTGGTCTACAAGCGCAGATGGCTGGACCGGTTCCTGACCCTGCTGGAAGACAACTCTTCCTGGCTCAGGACCTCCACCTTTTCCGAATGCCTGGCCGATTCTCGCTCCAGAGGGCTGGTCTATCTGCCTTCTACCTCTTACCACGAGCTGTCGCAGTGGGCTTTGCCGCAGGCGGCTTCCGGCCGGCTGGCCGGGCTCCGGGAAAAAGCTTCAGAGGAGCTGCGGCCTTATCTGCGCGGCGGTTATTTCAGGAATTTTTTATCCAAGTATCCGGAATCGAACAGCGCGTATCGCAAGATGCTGCGCGTCAGCGCCGGCGTGCGGGACGCCGGCGGCGCCGGAAAGGAAAGCCTCTGGAAGGCGCAATGCAACTGCGGCTACTGGCACGGGGTTTTCGGCGGCGTTTATCTGCCGCATATCCGCAGAGCCATTTACTCCAATCTGCTTTCCGCCGAGGCCGCAGGGAGGGCGGACGGCTGCGAAATCACGGAAGAGGACTGGGACGGGGACGGCCTGCCTGAGTTTTTAGTGGAGACAAAACAAGCCGGGTTTTATTTCGGTGTTTGCCGGTACGCAATAATCTAGCCACTATTATCCAAATATTTCCCTGAACATTCTTTCGTACGTCATCTCTGGTTCGACCATTTCTTTCATAACGTCGTCAAATTCCGAT
>CAZPMW010000003.1:0-27926 GCA_964587805.1 uncultured Elusimicrobiaceae bacterium | reverse complement strand
GGCCAGAGGCGGCGGGCTCTGGGAGTGGGACTGCCTGCCGCGCGGTGTTAATTTCTGCTCCGTGCTTTCCCGGCGCCCGGAGGCCTACCACGACGGGGACGGGGTGGAGGCCATCACCGGAGCGGACGGCCTGGCGCCGGATCTTAAAAAACATGTTTTTTACGATTGGCATCGCAGAATGAATCTACTGGACCATTTTTTTCATCCCGCCACCAAGCTGGAGGATTTTAGAAAGGCCGCTTACGGCGAACAGGGCGATTTTGTGACGGGCGAATATTCCTGCAAAGCGGCCCGCGGGCCCGCTGGCCTGGTGGTTTCTATGGCCAGGGACGGAGCGGTATGGCTTGACGGCCGGCACGCAGGGTTCCGCGTGGAAAAAGACGTGCTTCTGAAGGACG
The DNA here is from genome assembly GCA_964587805.1 of uncultured Elusimicrobiaceae bacterium. Classification (GTDB taxonomy): domain Bacteria; phylum Elusimicrobiota; class Elusimicrobia; order Elusimicrobiales; family UBA9959; genus YA12-FULL-51-18. The sequence continues at coordinate 27,528 of CAZPMW010000003.1, read as the reverse complement.
ACGCTTCATGGGAAGCCTCCTACCGGGTTTCAAACACCGGCAAGGAGAGAGCGGAGATCTGGTTCGCGCCAGAGCTGGTCTTTTCTTTTTCAAACCCCGGAGTCTGCCCGGAAGGAGAGCGGCGGGATATCCGGGCCCTGAGATTCGAAGATCCGGTCATCGGCGCGATAGAGCTGTCTTTCTCCGAGCCTGTCCTGTTCTGGGCGTTCAATCTGGACACCGTGTCCCGCTCCGAAGAAGGCATAGAGAAGACCTACCAGGGCAGCGTTTTGGCGCCCGGGTTCAGGAAGACGCTGGAACCGGCGGGATTTTTTGAGTTTACAGTTAAGGCGAAGCCATGTTGAACGCTCTCCTCACGAGCTTTTTTGCGGCGCTGCTTGAGCTGGATAATGTGCAGGCCGGGCAGTTCCTGCTTGCCAGGCCGGCTTTTGTTGGCCCGCTGCTCGGATGGTTCAACGGATGCCCGCTGGAGGGGGCCAAGATCGGCCTCATCATGGAGCTCATTTATATGGATTTCATGTCCGCGGGCGGAGTGCTGCCTCCCAACGGAGTTGTATCGGCCGCGGCGGCTGTGCTGGCTGTTTCCTGGGCCGGCCTGCCGGAATCCGCCGCCTTCTTTTCCGGCGTATTGGCCTGTTTGCTGTACTGGGGAGTGGAGCACCGCCTGAGGGCGGCCCGCTCTTCACTGACCGCCGCCGCGGAGGCGGAGGTCGGGCGCGGTGTCATCAGGCTTGAACGCAGCCTGGCCCGGTCGCTGCTGGCCGAGGGCGCCGTATCCGGGCTGTTTGTCTTCTTCTTTTCAGGGTGCCTGGCGGGCGCGGCCGCCCTGTCGGCAAAATCGGACCTCAGGCTTCTGTTCGGAACACTGGATTTCGCCTATTCCCTCATGCCGTGGCTGGGTTTGAGCGGTCTGTATTTCAGGTTCAGGGCGCAAACTTTCAAGAAAACGGCGGATCTATGAGCGTTGTATCGGATACAGGCAGGGTTTCAGCCGGAGCGTCACTGGCTCCTGTTTTCTTCAGGTCGTTTTTTGTGCAGGCGGGCTGGAGCTATGAAAGATTTCAGAACCTGGGGTTCGCTTTTTCGCTGCTGCCGGCGTTGAGAAAGCTGTATGCGCCGGGCCCTTCGCTTAACGCCGCTGTCCTGCGCCACCTGACACAGTTTAATACCCAGCCGTACATGGCAGGGTTCGTTATCGGAAATGTGATAAGGATGGAGGAGGAGCTGGCCCGCGGCCCGGTGTCAGCGGGCCAGGAAAAGAAAATACTGGAGGTGAAGGCGGCGCTGGCTTCCGGCTTCGCCGCGATAGGAGACCGTGTGTTCTGGGGCCGGCTTAAACCGATCACGACCCAGCTTTGCATAGCGGTCTGGTTCCTGGCCGGCTTTTACGGCTGGCTGTTCACCGGAGATGTTTCTGCCGGGCCCCCGGTAGCAGCGCTGTTCTGCGGGCCGTTGGCCGGAATCGCTGTCTACGGCGCTTTCGCCGTCTACATGCGGTGGATCGGGCTTAAGAAAGGCTACGCCTGCGGGGGCCTCTCCTCCTGCGGGTTAGACGCGCTGAACTGGCCGCGGCTGATAAAGGCGCTCAGCGTGACAGGCTTCGTGTTTTCGTCTCTGATAGTGCTGGCGGCTTTCAGCCTGCTGATCGGGCGCAGCTGGTCCGGCGGGCTGAACTACGGCCTGGTCAGCAAGGTCGCCCTGGTCCTGGCCGTTATGGCGCTTCAGCGTGTGACCAGAATGTTCGGCCGCTCTATATTTTTTGCGATAGGCGTTATCCTGGCCGCGTCCGCCGCGCTGTTTATACTGTCCGGTCCCGGAGGGTTTGGAGCTCTATAATATGACCAGAAAAGAGATAAAGATCACCAACGAGATGGGGATACACGCGCGGCCGGCGGGCATGATAGCCAATACCGCTTCGCGCTTCGCCTGCGATATCCGGATAGAAAAAGACAAAATGGAAGTGAACGCCAAGAGCATCATGGGCATTATGACGCTGGCCGCCGGGAAAGGGACCGATATCACGATTATTGTCAGCGGCGCCGACGAAGCCGCCGCACTGGCCGCGATCTCGGACCTGTTTCTCAGGAAATTTGACGAGGAATAAACCGGAGATCGCCGCGGCGGTCTCCCGACAACGGGGAAATATATGCTGATAAAAAAAGGTATTGCGGCAAGCCTGGGCATAGCCATAGGCAAGGTTCACATTGTCAAGGAAGAGAATATCCTCATAGAGCGAAAGGATATTCCCAAAGACAAGCTGAAAACCGAGATCAAACGCTTCAAGGAAGCCCTGGATAAGACCAAGCTGGACCTCGACGCAATACGCTCAAAGGTCCTGAACGTTCTTGGCAAGCAGCACGCCAAACTTATTGACGCGCACCACATGATACTGCAGGATCCGCTTATCACTAAGGAAGTTATGAAGCTTATCTCCTCCAGGAGGGTAAACGCAGAGTTCGCGCTGTCTGAGATCCTGGACAGGGCGGAAGAGGAATTTGAAAAGATAGACGACGAGTTCTTTCACGAGCGCAAGCACGACCTTTTCGACGTGGGGAAGAAGATACTCCTGAACCTGGTCAACCGTGAGAAGGTGGACCTCAAGGATCTTAAAGAGCCGGTAGTGATCGTCGCCCACAATCTGTACCCCTCGGATACTCTCCATATCAGGGAGTCGAACAAGGTGCTGGGGTTCTGCATGGATCTGGGTTCCAAGTCCAGCCACACAGCCATCTTCGCGCAGAGCATGGGCATCCCGGCCGTGGTCGGGCTTTCGGATATCAGCCGGCAGCTGACCAGCGGGGACACCATTATCGTCGACGGCGAACAGGGCATGGTCATAATCTCGCCCACGCCGGAGATCATAGAGAAATACCGCGTCCGCAAAGAGGAGCTGCATAAACAGGAACATTTCTTCCTGCGGCTGAAAGGGCTGCCGGCCACCACGCGCGACGGACACAAGATAAGCCTCATGTGCAACGTCGATTCCTCGGAGGACGCGCAGGAGCTGGCCAATATCAAATCGGAGGGCGTGGGACTTTTCAGGACCGAGTTCCTGTATATGAACCGCATGTCAGTTCCAACGGAGGAAGAGCAGGTGAAATCCTACTCCTCCGTGGCTAAAGCCGTCCCGCACCTGCCGGTCACTATCAGGACCGCCGATATCGGCGGCGACCGGGCGACCCAGCTGGGCATCAAAGGGCTGAAGGACGAGCGGAATCCGTTCATGGGCTTCCGGGGCATACGCCTGTTCATCAAGTATCCTGAGCTGCTCAAGACCCAGCTGCGGGCTATTTACAAGTCAAACTCCGAATGCAATATCAAGATAATGATCCCCATGCTTTCCTCCGTCGATGAGCTGATAACGGTCAGGAAAATAGCGCATGACGTCAAAACAGAGCTGAACGAGGAGGGCTACCCCGTAAAGAACGATCCGCAGCTGGGGGTGATGGTCGAGATCCCGGCCGCCGCCATCATCCTGGATTCCCTGCTGGGCGAGATCGACTTCGTTTCCATCGGCACTAACGACCTGGTTCAGTACACGCTGGCCGTAGACCGTATCAACCAGTATGTTTCCGAGCTTTATGAACCGTTTCACCCGGCGGTCCTTCGCCTGATAAACCTGGTGGTTCAGACCGCGCACAAGAAAGGCAAGCCCGTCTCGGTCTGCGGAGAGATGGCTTCCGACCCCTACGCCATCCCCGTGCTGGTGGGTCTGGGCGTGGACGTGCTGTCGGTGCCCATCAAAATGTACCTGCGGTCCAAGTACGCGGTGCGCAGCATGAACTTTGAAAAATTTTCAGCGCTTTCCCAGCATCTGCTGGGCCTGTCTACGGCGGCAGAAATAAGGCGCGTAATAGAAGAGGAGATAAAATAAACAGACCTAAGTCGTAAGCCGTAGGCCGTAAATCGTAATTAACCACTTATGAATATCAGGAATTTTTCCATCATCGCGCACATTGACCACGGTAAATCCACTCTTGCCGACCGGTTCATCCAGCTCACCAACACGATCCCTGAACGGCAGATGAAGGAGCAGTTTCTGGACGGAATGGAGCTTGAGCGGGAGCGCGGTATAACCATAAAGGCCAAGGCGGTCAGGATGATGTATAAGTCTGAGGCGGACGGGCAGGAGTATATCCTTAACCTCATCGACACCCCCGGCCACGTTGATTTCTCATACGAGGTCTCGCGCGCCATGGCGGCCTGCGAGGGGGCGATACTCCTGGTGGACGCTTCCCAGGGGGTGGAGGCGCAGACGCTGGCGCACGCGCATCTGGCGCAGTCCCTGGGCCTTAGCATCATACCGGTCATCAATAAAATAGACCTTGAGCATTCCAATCCCGACGCCACGGAGGAGCAGATCTGGGAGGTGCTTAAAAACCCGGCGGACTCTTCGCGCATCAGCGCCAAGGACGGCCGCGGCGCCCGTGAAGTTCTGGAGCGTGTGATCAGCGAGATACCCGGCCCCGCCGGCAGCCCGGACCGGCCGCTCAAAGCCCTGGTCTTTGACTCGTTTTATGATGTCTATAAAGGCGTGGTGATCTTCACGAAAGTCGTGGACGGGGAGATCTCAGCCGGAAAGCATATTTCATTTTATTCCAGCGGGAAAAGCTACAAGGTGGAGGAGGTCGGCTACCTTACGCCCAAACTTGTGAAAGCCGGTTCGGTGAAGACGGGGGAAGTGGGGTATATCATCTCCGGTATCCGGGATATCCACGAGATAAAAATGGGCGATACTATCTTTGAAAAGGGCCACCCCGTCGCGGAGCCTCTGCCTGGGTATAAGGAAGTCAACCCGGTGGTGTTTGCCGGCTTTTATCCCGTAAATACCACGGACTACACCTCGCTTAAAACAGCCATAGAGAAACTTAACCTCACGGATTCATCCTTCAACTTCCAGGGAGAGACCTCCAAGGCCCTGGGCTTCGGCTTCCGGCTGGGCTTCATGGGGCTGCTTCACCTTGACATAATCCGGGAGCGTATAGAGCGGGAATTCAATATTCCGATGATCGTCACCAACCCGAACGTCGTGTATAAGGTGCTGGCCAAAACCCATTCCTCCTCAAAGGAGGACGCGCATATGGAGGTCACAAACCCCGCGGATTTTCCGCATTACGGGGACGTGGTGGACATAATGGAGCCCTACGTGCGAGCCAACATCATCACTCCGCTGGCGTATATTGAGGGGATAATGAACCTGCTCAAGGAAAAGCGCGGAGAGCATATTAAGATGGAGTATATCTCAACCACGCGGGTGATAGTCGAGTATTATCTGCCGCTGAGCGAGATCATCCTTGATTTTTACGATAAGCTCAAATCCGTCTCAAAGGGGTACGCCTCTTTCGATTATGAGCCTTGCGATTACCGGTCCTCGGACATGGTAAAGATCGAGATATTGCTGCACGGGGAAACGGTGGACGCGCTCTCGTTCATCGTCCACCGCTCTAAAGCGCTCCCCAACTCCAGGCTTCTCTGTGAAAAGCTCAAGGACCTGATACCGCGGCATATGTTCGAGATCGCTGTGCAGGCCCAGGTCGCCGGAAAGATAATCGCCAGGGAAACTATCGGCGCCATCCGCAAGGATGTCCTGGCCAAATGCTACGGGGGCGACATAAGCCGCAAGCGCAAACTGCTGGAAGCGCAGAAAGAGGGAAAGCGGAAGATGAAGCTTCTGGGCTCGGTGGAGATACCGCAGGAAGCCTTTATGTCGCTGCTGAAGATCGGGCAGAGTAAGTAAAGCGTAAATCGTAAGCCGTGAGTAGCAAGTCGTGAAAGCAGTGAAGAATTAAATATCAAAATCGGCTTGCTGCGGCAGACTTTTGACGATTTACATACGATTTAATTGTGTTGTTACATCAAAGGGAGACCAATTAATGGAAGAAAAACTATTCTGGATAGGCATTCTGGTGGGGGCCCATCTGTTCCTTACGCGGCATTTCAGCAAAAAGGGAAAATTTAAGTCAGCCAGGTTCGCGCGCGTCTGGCACGCTGTGTTTATCGCGATAGTCTCCTTTACCGGAGTTCTCCTTCTGATGGTCAGCCTGGACAACAGGAAAGGGGAAGTGGTGACAGCCCTGCTGTTTTCTCAGGGGCAGCTGATTTACGGACTGATAGCCGGTCTGGCCGGCGGCCTTTGGGCTTATTTCAAATACGGCGGGACGAAGGCCGCGGCCGGGGAAGTGAAACATGCCGGCAGGACCCCGGCGGATAAGCCCGCCGCCGGGCAGGGCGGAGCTGTTCACCCGGTCGCCATCACGGAGGACCTGGAATGGTCCGAGACCATCTTCTCGGCGGTCGTGCTGGCCTCGGTAGTTATGTATCTGCTCGTGCAGGCTTTTAAGATCCCTTCCGGCTCCATGAGGAACACTTTCCTGGAGGGAGACCACCTCTTTGTGAATAAATTCATATACGGCTTCAGGATCCCGTATACGGTTAAAAAAATATTCTCTTTTAAAAAGATCAACCGCGGTGATATAGTCGTGTTCCAGTTCCCGTCATCTGATCCGGCCGAGGAGCAGTGCGGCGGACGCCAGTATGGAAAAGATTTTATCAAGCGCGTTATCGGCCTTCCTGGAGAGGTAGTCGAGCTTAAAGGGGGAACTGTGTTCGTTAACGGGGCGCAATTGCCGCCTGAGCCGTATACGCAGTACCTTGATTCAAACCGCTATCCGCGGCCGCATTCAGACCGGATGCCGCAGAAGGAATATCAGACTTTCTGGGAGCAGCGAACGCTATCCAAGATGGTCTACGAGATGGTCAGGGACAACTTCGGCCCGGTAACTGTCCCGGAAGGCAGTTATCTGGTGATGGGCGATAACCGCGACCGTTCCTGCGACTCCCGTTACTGGGGGCCGGTTCCGGCCTACATGATAAAGGGCAGGGCGTGGCTCATCTACTGGCCGCCATCCAGGATGGGGTTGCCGAAGTAGACCAACAATCGCTATGCGATTTTTGGAAGGATAAAGGATGAGGTATGAAGGATAAGGGAGGCAGGAAGAGGTCTCTGACGTATTTATGAAAATAACGGAGCTGTTGAAAAAAACCGGCAAGATCTTCTCTTTTGAGTTCTACCCGCCCAAAACCGCGGAGGACGCCGAGAAGCTTTTTGTGACTATCGGGGATCTCAAGGCGCTCAAGCCGGATTTTATTTCTGTCACCAACTCTTCCACCGGGACGACCCCGTACAGGACCGTGGCCCTGTCAGGGGTTATAAAGGATAAACTGGGGCTGGAGGTAATGGCGCACCTCACCTGCGTGGGGCACACCAAAGCGGAGATAAAAGCCATAGCCGAGCGGCTTAAGGCAATGGGCATAGAGAACGTTCTCGCCCTGCGCGGGGATATCCATAACATAGAGGGCCTCCCGCCAAAGCGGGACTACCGCTATGCATCCGAGCTGGCCGCGGACCTTAAAGCCCTTGGCGGTTTCGCCATAGGCTGCGCCGGCTATCCTGAGAAGCATCCGGAGGCGCAGGATACCGATTCCGATATCAGAGCGCTTATGGCGAAGACCGGGGCCGGCGCGGAATTTATTATAACCCAGCTGTTTTTCGAGAACAGGTTTTATTTCGATTATGTGGAAAAAGTGCGCAGAGCCGGGGTTACGGCGCCGGTTATCCCGGGTCTCATGCCGCTTACCAGCTACAAGCAGCTGCAGAATTTCACCAAGATGTTCAGCGTTAACCTGCCGAAGGATATCAAGGAGGGCGTTGAAAAATACGCCGCTGATAAGGAATCCCTTCTGAAATTCAGCGTGGACTACGCTTCCCGCCAGGCGGCGGACCTGCTGGCCAACGGGGCGCCGGGCGTGCACTTCTATACTTTAAACCGGTCCAAAGCGACAAAAGAGATCCTGAAGAACATACGATGAAACCGGAAAATAAGAAAAAGGTATTTCTGAGCGACTGGGAACTGAAGCGCCTGAACGCGTCCGGGGCCGGCGGAGTCGTTCCGGATAACGCTATCATAAGCCCGCTCTCAAGGGACTGGCTTGAATACGGAGGTGAAGCGGAAGGGCCAGGCACCGGAGCGGCGCGCGCGGAAGTGGCGCTGCGCATTAAAATAGCGGAGACCGGCCGGCGGCTATACGCGCTCGGATTTGTGCCGGCCACCGACGGCAATATCAGCGCCAAACTGGATGCCGGCTCGGTGCTTATAACCCCTTCCGGCGTTTCTAAGGGCGGCCTTGCCCCGGAGGATATAGCGAAGATCGACATGGAGGGGCGGCTTATCAGCGGCAAGAAACCCTCCTCCGAGTACCTTCTGCATCTGTGCTTTTATAAACAAAGGGCGGATGTAGCGGCCGTGGTCCACGCGCATCCCCCTCTGGCCACCGGCCTGGCTTCCGCCGGAGTGGCGCTGGATAAACCCCTCACCTCAGAGATGGTTATCTCACTCGGCAGGGTGCCGCTGGCGCAATACGCCACGCCCGGCACAGCGGAGGTTACGGCCTCCATAGCCGGGCTCGTCAGGGAACATAACGCCATTATGCTGGCCAACCACGGCGTGGTGACCTGCGGCCGCGACCTGGAAACCGCTTTCCAGCGCATGGAGACCGTGGAGCAGTCCGCTAAAATAAGCCTGGCAGCAGAGCAGGCGGGCGGAGGCCGGCTTATACCTCCTGAGAAAGTAGCTAAGCTGGAGGAAATACGCAGGCTGCTGGGGCTGTAATGCGTAAGCCGCAAGTTGTAAGAGCGTAAATGGTAAGTTGTAAATCGTGAGTGGTACGCAGTGAACTGCAAACGACCGGAATCCTACGAACAATTTACCGCTTACAGCTTACGATTTACGACTCTATCCTTTGCTATAATTCTACTGGAGCCCAATATATGAAATTGATGCACACTACCGAGGCGAGGGCCATTATAGACCTTCAAGCCAGGGACAGAGCCATAGACGACCTTGCCGGCAGGATAGTTTCCATCCCGGAGGAGATCCTTGCTCTGAACGCCGCTTTCGAAGAAAAAAAGAGCTCCATGAACACAGCCCGGGAAACGCTGATAAGGCTTAAGGTGGACAGAAAGGCCAAAGAGCTTGCCGTGGCGGAGAAAGAAGAAGAGGTCCGGAAGCATCACCGCGACCTTAATACGATAAAAAACAACGACGCCTATAAGGCGCTCCAGCTTGAGATCGCGCGGGCGCAGCAGGCGCAGGGAGAGATAGAAACGGAGATTTTGGGGCTTCTTGAGGAGATAGACGCGGCGATCGTTGAGGACGGGAAGCTCCAGCAGGAGGCGGAAAAACTGGAGAAAGAAACCGCCCTGAAGGTTAAAGCTTTTGAAGACGCTAAGAAGGAAGCGGAGACGGCGCTGCTGGCGGCCAGAAGCGACCGCGCGAGTTTTGCTTCCGGCATAGGAGCGGAGATCCTGGCAAAATATGAGTTCATAAGAGCGCAGCGCAAAGGCCTGGCGGTGGTCCATATTGTGGAAGATAAGTCCGGCAGGGTGTCCTGCGGAGGCTGCAATATGGGGCTTACGGCGCAGAAAATAGTCGATCTCAAGACCCCGGACGCGCTGGTGTTCTGCGATAATTGTCAGCGGATGATCTATCTGGCTAAAACTGTGTTTGGCGAGCCGAAGATCGCCAAGCCATCTCCGGAAGTATAAGGATAAGGCATGAAGGATCGGGGCTCAGGGACGCAGCGGGCTAAGGCAGGAAGGCTTAAAGCTTTTACCGACGGCGGATCGCGTGGAAATCCTGGCGACGGCGCCTGCGCCGCGGCCATCTTCGACGAGAAAGGTTCCCTGGTCCGGGAAGAGGGCCGCTACCTGGGACGCTGCACTAATAATTTCGCGGAGTACAACGGACTCATTCTGGCGCTTTCCGCGGCCAGGGAGCTTGGCGCCGAAGCGCTGGATGTCTTTTCCGATTCCGAACTGCTGGTGAAGCAGTTTAACGGCGAATATAAGATCAAGGACCCTGCGCTCAGGGTTCTGATGGATGAGATTAAAAAAGAGTCCCGCGCTTTCAGGAGCCTGACAGTTACCCATGTGCGCAGGGAAGCGAACGCGCACGCTGACAGGCTGGTAAATGAGATACTCGACGCCCCGGCGGCAGAGCGGCCGTATCCCGCAGGTGTTCCGGCCCCGGAGCGCAGGCCTAAGCCTGGCCAGCCGGAGCTGTTTTGACCCGATTTTGATCGCGGACGGGGGGTCGCCTTTCCCGCTTGCGGGAGGGGAGGAACTTCCGAACTCCATAAGGCAAGGCGCCGGTTCAAAGCCGTTAAGCGGCCATAGGCCGGGGGTCAGGGGCCATATCCCCTGACCACGGAAAGTGCCACAGAAAATACACCGCCGGGAGCCGCAAGGCTTCAGGTAAGGGTGAAAAGGTGCGGTAAGAGCGCACCGTTCTCCGGGCGACCGGAGAAGCAAGGCAAACCCCGCCCGGAGCAAGGCCAAACATGCGCCGCGGACTGCCCGTCCTTCGCCCGCAAGGGCGGAAGCGCAGAGTGGGCCGCACAAGATAAATGATCCTCTCTATGCCGCAAGGCATAAAGACAGAATTCGGGGTACAGTCCGCGATCAAAGTTTTTTACGCTGGTTTTGGAGGCTTTTATGGATTCATTAGAGAAAAAGATACCTGAAATAAAATTTTCCCCGGATGCGGAAGTTATTCCGTGGGACAATGCCGTGGTCTGGAGCATTATGCCGCGGGTGGGCCCCAGGGTTTACGAATGGATAGATGCCGAGCACATCCGCTATGTAAGCTGGACCAACGGCATAGTTTCGCTGATGCCGGAGATGAATTCGATACTCAGCAATCACTGCCAGTGCATTGTACTGCCTTCCGCTTTTATCTGGATAGGAAAGAATGTGAAAGCCGCTTAATGCCGGCTTAACTTGCGGGATATAATATTCATCCGAAGGAGTTTCTCTATGGCAAGACCTAAAGTAAATCAGGCGGTGCTGAAAAAAACAGCCGAGTTGTGCCGGAAGCGCAACATCATAGTTCCCACCTTCGCCCAGATGAAGGACCCCGCCCTGATCCCGGCGGAAATACGGCAGAGGGTCAAGAAAGTCGGGCTCTGGGACGTGAACCCATTGAACCTTTTCAGGATAAACTGGAAGAACGATCTGAAGACCGGGCTTTTCGGCGGCGTGAACTATCTGGAACTGCCCGAGTCTATCACCGGGGTCAAGGCCCGCATCATCGGTGTCGTGGGTAAGTATTTTCCGACCGGGGCGCATAAGGTCGGCGCCGCGTTCGGTTGCCTGGCGCCCAGGCTGGTAACCGGGGAATTCGATCCGGTGGCTCAGAAGGCCGTGTGGCCTTCCACGGGCAACTATTGCCGCGGAGGCGCTTTTGACTCCGCTCTCCTTGGGACCGCGGCCGTGGCCATACTTCCGGAAGGCATGTCAAAGGAGCGCTTCACCTGGCTTAAATCCATCGGCGCGGAAGTGATAGCCACTCCGGGCACAGAATCCAATGTTAAGGAAATATATGACAAGTGCTGGGAGATAAAGAAGACCCGCAAGGACTGCGTTGTTTTCAATCAGTTTGAGGAGTTCGGGAACCCCGTCTGGCATTATCACGTTACGGCTTCAGCTATCGAAGAGGCGTTCAACGCGGTGAAGAAGCCGGGGTCCAGGCTGTCGGCTTTTACTTCGGCCACCGGTTCGGCCGGCACTATAGCGGCGGGAGATTACCTGAAAAAGAAATTCCCGGGCCTGAGGATAACGGCCTCCGAAGCTCTGCAGTGCCCCACCATCCTGATGAACGGCTTCGGCGAGCACCGCATCGAGGGGATAGGCGATAAACATATACCGTGGGTGCATAATGTCCGCAACACCGACGTGGTCACAGCGATAGACGACGAGGCCTGCATGCGCATAGTCCGCCTTTTTAACGAGCCGGCGGGTAAAAAAGTTATGGCCGAATACGGCGTAAAAAAAGAGACGGCGGACCAGCTTCATCTTCTGGGCATCTCCGGCGTCTCCAATATGCTCAGCGCGATCAAAACCGCTAAATATTTTGAGATGGACTCTAATGACGTGATCTTCACGGTGTTTACGGATTCCATGGAGCTGTACGGCTCAAGGCTCGAGGAGCTCAACAGGGAGCGGGGCCCTTATACCAGGGACAACGCCCTCGCCGACATGGAGCGCCGGCTTCTGGGCGAGACGACCGACCATATGCGCGAGCTGAATTATTGTGACCGCAAAGCCGTCCATAACCTGAAATATTTCACCTGGGTGGAGCAGCAGGGCCGCAGCTCGGAAGAACTCAGAAAGCTTTGGGACCCCGGGTTCTGGGATGAGACCTTCGCGCTGGCCGCGCAATGGGATGAGCTGATAGAAGAGTTCAATAAACAGGTGGGGCTGTAGTAAGCGTAAATAGTAAGTCGTAAGCAGTAAGTGGCGGGGAGTGAACTGCAAGCGACCAGAAACTTTTGAACAATTTACGATTCACGACTAATTTATGTCCATAAAAGGAACTATTGAGGCCAAATGTCCGTCCTGCGGAGAAAGTTTCGAGGCTGATGTCTGGACCGTTATCCGCGGCGACCAGGATCAGCGGCTTAAAGAAGCTTGTATGGACGGAGAAGGCGATCTCCTTATGTGCCCGGCCTGCTCATGCGTTTTCCCCTGCGAGCAGACGTTTATCTATATGGATCCCGGAAAGGAGCTGATGGTTTTTGTGATGCCTGAGGGCGGAGCCGGAGACAAGGAAAAGCTGCTGGCGAAAATGCGGCTGGATTATGAAACGTTCAGGGAGTCACCAGCCAAAGAAGCGGCCATGACTTTTGAGCCGATGTATCATTTCGGGGCCGGGATGCTGTCGGATCTCCTCAGGCGCGATTTGGATATAGAAGAAGAAACTGATGTGGTGAACTTTATGGCCGCGGAGCGGGGCTTCAAGAGCGTTCCGGTGCGCGCCGGTTTCGCCCGGGAGAAGGATATTCCCTTCTCGCTGCCCAGCGCGGGCTGCGCCTGCAGGGACCACGCGCTCAAGGCCGCGCGGGCCATTTTGGCCGATAATGACGCCCTTGTCAGGGTGAAGAACCTGGTGAACATCCTGGAAAAAACAGATACGCAGGAACTGCCTTTTATCGCCGCGGTGTCCCGTAAATAGCTTTAATTATGACTATCCGACCGACGCAAATAACTCCTCTTAACGATCTGCCCCTGCTTCAGGAAACCGGCGCCCTGGCCGCCGCTCTCGGCCTTGAATGTTACGCCGTGGGGGGGTGCGTGCGCGACTGGTACATGGGCCGGACCTCCGCGGATATAGACTTTCTGCTGAGCGGGGACACGGCGCCAGTCGCTGAGGGGCTGGTAAATAAGTACGGCGGCACCTTGAACAGGTTCGACAGATTCTTCACTACCCGGGTGTTTCTTAAAGGCGGGCGAAGGGTTGACCTGGCCCGCTTCCGGAAAGAGATCTACCCGGCGCCGGCCGCGCTGCCGCAGGTCTCGGCGGCCGGCTCTGTTGTCGAAGACCTTAAACGGCGGGATTTTTCCGTGAACGCTGTGGCCGTGGCTATACTGCCGGATAGTTTCGGCACGGCGGTAGATCCTTTCAACGGCCTTGCGGACGTTAAAAACCGCCGGGTATGCGTGCTGCATCCTGACAGTTTCAATGACGACCCTACCCGCCTGTTCAGGGCTGCGCGCTTCGCCGGCCGTTTTGACTGGCAGCTGGAGGAGGAGACCGAGGAGCTGGCAAAGAAATGCGTGAAAGAGGGCGTGCCCGCGCTGCTCTCCAGAGAGCGCCTTAGAAATGAGCTTTTCAAAATCCTGGAAGAAAAAGACCCCTCAGCGGCGTTTGTGGTGCTCAGGGGACTGGATGCCTGCAGATTTTTCAGCAGAGAGTTTATATGGCCTTCTGAAGCCGTGGAGCTTGAGGGGGCGATGCCGCGGCTTGCGGCAATAGCGTCAGCCATGGGCCGGTGCGGCGCGCCGTTCCTGGAAAGCCTCAAGCTGCCAGGGAAGACCATCGCTTCTATAAAAAGGACTGTTTCAGGCACCTACGGTAAAAATCTGTGAGCCGGGACTGCCGGCCCTTCACGCTCAGCCCGCTCAATGAGATTCTTTAACCTTGCCGGCTCCGCAGGTCTGCAGGCGGCAGGTTATGACCGAAGCGCGCGTTACGGCGTTAAGTATCTGTTTGATTTCCGTTCTTATCGGGCTGTCTGTCCGAAGGGTTTCCAGGATGAGAACGGCATAGCCGTTGATGGCGGCAAGGACGTTGTTGAAATCGTGGGCTGCCGGGCCGGCGACCTTATTTACCGCCTCCATAGCCTTTGCTTTTACCAGTTCCGTCTCCAGCCTTTTTAATTCGGTTATATCCTTCGCAATGCTCAGGACTCCCACTATATCCCCGTTCGCGTCCCTTACCGGCGTCTTGGAAACGTACATTACGCGGCGGCTGCCCGGGACCAGCATATTGTCGTAGATCGTATTCCCTGTTCTGATCACCTGACGGTCGGTTCTGCCGGCCGCTTCGGCTGTCTTTTTAGGGAAAAGCTGAAAGTCGGTTTTGCCGAGCATCCTGGCGGCAGGCCCGCGGAGGAACTGGACACATGCCTTATTCACCCGGATGTAGCGGCCTTCCAGATCTTTTACGTAAATCGCGTCCGTGGCGGTTTCAAAGATCCTGCGCAGGGTTTCTTCGTTCTTCGCCAGACTCTCGCGCATTGTCTCCCGTTCTGTCACATCGCGGATAATGCCTGAGAACATAACAGGGCGGCCTTCTTTTTTTACCACGCCGCCTTTTTCCTCGGTCTGAACGTACGAGCCGTCCTTTTTCTTTAACCGAAGACTGATATGCCCTCCCTCAGCGCCGGTTTTGACCATTCTGTCCAAAGCCTTTGAGACATTATATCTGTCATCCGGATGTACGAATTCGGTGATGTGCCGGCCGATGATCTCGCCGGGGGTATATCCGTAAGCGCCTACTCTTTGGCTGATAAATGTCACGCGGCCATTCAGATCGGCCGTGTAGATGATATCGAGGGAGGACTCTATGATGGAGCGGCTCCTGAATTCGCTTTCTTTGATCCGGGCTTCAGCCCTCTCGCGCTGGAGTATGACCGCGTAGATCCCGGCTAATCTCGCGACAGCGGCCAGGTCTTCGGAGGTGTAGTCATATTCTGGGTTGGCTACGGCGATGATGCCGGTCAGGTCGCCGCTGGCTACTGCCGGAGCGGCGAGGAATTTCTTTATCTTGATGCGCCCCGGATGCGCGCCGTCCGAACGCGGATCAGACTCCGCCGAGTTGGTAAGCAGGGGCTTGTTGTGCGTCAGGACCCAGCCCCACAGGCCTGAAAATTTCTTAAAAATATACTGCCGCGGCGCAGGGCGGCGGCCTTTCCGGACGCTCTTGTCCAAGGCCGGGGCTATCATCCAGCCGGTCTGGCTGTCTATATAGGCGACGAACCCATAACTGCTGCCGGTGAAATCCTTAGCCGCTTTCAGCAGTCTGGCGGAGAGGGTGCGCGTGGAAAATTTATCGGAAGACAGATAGGCCGCCGCTATCGAGTCCATGGCCCTGTCCAGCCGGTCGCGGCGCGCGGCGCGCTTACGGACCATTCCGGCCCTGGTTCCCGGCATTAAATGTTTGCGCTCTTTGTTCTTCATAAGGCGCGTACGGCTATTCAAATTTATAACCGTAGCCTGGGACCGCTTTAACGCGGGCTGAGAGCCTGGGCCCCAATTTCTTGCGCAGATTGGAAATGTGGACTTCCACCGTGTGGGGGTTGTTGTGCCTGGCGGGGTCATAGCTCCACCCGCCCTCAAGCAGCTGGCTGAGACTTAATACGCGCCCCTTTGCGGAGACCAGCAGGGCGAATAGGTCCAATTCTTTCGACGTCAGCCTGACCGGCCTGCCGGCCACCGTGAGGGCGCGACCCTGCATGTCAAGTTTGAAACCGAATTTTTTGATTGTCGCCGGCCCGGGCTGGGCACGGGCTTTTGTCCGTTTTATTATAGCGGAGATCTTAGCCAGAAGGACAGGATAGGAGAAAGGCTTGATCACGTAGTCGTCGCTCCCCCTGTCGTAGCCGGAGAGCATGTCCCCTTCTGTCGTTCTCTTGCCGGACATTATGATCACCGGGATAGCGGCCAGGGCACTGCTCTCCTTCAGTTTTTTGCAGAAGGAAAAACCGTCCATGCCCGGCATTTCCGCGTCGGTTACAACGATGTCATGTCTGGAATCTTTAAGAACGGCCAGCCCTTCCGCGCCGTCGCTGGCGCTGGTTACGGAGAAACCGTGGCCGCTCAGATATCTGCCAAGGATATCCAGCAGGTCCCGGTCGTCGTCAATGATCAGAGCTGTTCTCTGCATGCACACAAGTATACAAAATAGCCAATGGGCAAAAAAATAACCCCGCCGGTGTTGGATGAGTCTTACAGGAGGTTTGACAAGATGCCTGACTGATGCGCCCGGCGGGGCTTAAAAAGGCCAGCGCTGCAGATGCTAAGCATACAGTCGTTGAAGACTTTTTGCTTTGGGGGGTTGGGTTGGGGGTCGCACCGTACAGCGCTGGATATCCAGAAATATAAAGAGCAAAACTTCTTGTACTTCTGTATAAAGTATAGTATGTTGCACTCAAGAATCGTTCAATATCCCCTCAAATGAGGCTCAAGTGCCGGGCGATGCGGCGGATTAAAAACCGTGAATAACCGCGCGCCGCTCCCCCAAATTTCTTAAAATATACAGGTGCGGAGGACGCCATGGAGTTTTTGAAGAACTATTTCGGCCTTGAGGCCGGCAAAACCGATGTTAGGACGGAACTGGCCGCTGGCCTGACCACCTTTCTGACCATGTCCTATATTATCTTCGTCCAGCCGGCGGTGCTGGGCGCGGCGGGCATGGATAAGGGCGCGGTGTTCACGGCCACCTGCCTGGCTTCGGCCCTGGCCTGCGTCGTTATGGGCCTTTACGCGAATTATCCCATAGCCCAGGCCCCGCTGATGGGCGAGAATTTCTTTTTTTCTTATACCGTCGTCCTTGCCATGGGCTATTCCTGGGAAAAGGCTTTAGCGCTCGTCTTTATTTCCGGGGTGGCGTTCCTTGTGCTCACAGTCACGCAGCTCCGGGAAAAACTGGTCGACGCCGTGCCCGAAGATCTGAAATACGCCATCGCCGCCGGGATCGGTCTTTTTGTGGCGCTGATCGGTTTTAAGGAGGCGGGGCTTATAGTCGCCTCGCCCTCAACTTTGGTCAGGATGGGGCTTATCACTTCAGCGCCGGTGCTGACGGCCCTGGCGGGCCTGATGGTTATGGCGGCGCTGCACGCCAGAAATATCAGGGGCGCGGTCCTCGCGGGAATTTTTGTTTCAGCGGCCCTGGCCTGGGCCGCGGGTCTCAGCACCTACTCCGGAATTATCAGCGCTCCGCCCAGCCTGGCCCCGACGCTTTTTAAACTTGACCTGAGCGGCCTTATGACCCCGGACGCCCTGGCGGTGGTCATGATCTTTTTGTTCATGTCGCTGTTTGACACGCTGGGCACTTTGCTCGGTGTGGGCGTGCAGGCCGGGCTGATGAAGAACGGCCGGCTTGAGCGGGTGTCAAAGGCTCTGTTGGCGGACGCCCTGGCCACCACTGCCGGCGCTCTGATGGGCACCTCCACGGTTTCAAGCTATATAGAAAGCTCCACCGGGGTAGCACAGGGTGGGCGCACCGGTCTTACCGCCGTAACGGTGGGGGTTCTTTTCCTGCTCAGCCTTTTCTTTTCACCGCTGGTGGCTTCGGTTAATTCGGCGGTCCTTCTGGCCGACGGATCATTCATACATCCGGTTACGGCGCCGGCGCTTATTCTGGTCGGGGCGCTTATGATGGGTTCGGTCCGGCGCATAAACTGGGATGACTTCTCCGCCTCCATCCCGGCGTTCATCACCCTGGCCCTTATTCCTTTCACGTTTAATATCGCGGACGGCATAGCCTTTGGCTTTATTGCCCACGTGCTTATCAAGACGCTGTCCGGCCGGGCCCGCGATATCCCGCCGCTGCTCTGGGCCATCTCTTTTCTGCTGGTCATGCGTTACGCGTTTCTTAAATAGCGCCGGCCGGCGGATCACAATCTATGCCTTCCATACAATATATAAAAGGCATCGGCCCCGGCCGGGCGGAGCTTTTGAAGAAGCTCGGGCTTGAGACTGTGGACGATCTGCTGTTCTACTTCCCCAAAAAATGGGAGGACCGCCGGCTTAAAGCGGGAAAGGATCATCTGGAATATGTGGAAGATGTTCCCGTGGTCTTCGCCCGGATACTTTCCGTCAGGGACCAATACACCTCCGGCGCTCTGCGCATCTTTAAAGCCGTTATCGACGCGGGCGGCTACGAGGCCGAGGCCAGCTGGTTCAGACAGCATAATCACCGCTTCGACGTTTTTGCCGCTCTCCGCAAGGACGTGAAGCCCGGAGAAAAGCTATGGCTCGCGGCCGCCCCTGAAGATCCCCTTTACAGAACACGCCTGCGCGTGATAGAGCACTACCGGGCTGACGACACCCTGGCGCAGCGCTCCCATATAAACCGCATTGTCCCCGTCTATCCGCTGACAGAAGGCATAGGCGCTAAATTCATGCGCGAGGTGATGTTCAGGGCTGTGTCTGAGCATGCTTCAGACAAGGGTGAGTTCCTGCCGGGCGGCCTGATGGCAAAGCGGGG
This sequence comes from uncultured Elusimicrobiaceae bacterium, assembly GCA_964587805.1. Lineage (GTDB taxonomy): Bacteria > Elusimicrobiota > Elusimicrobia > Elusimicrobiales > UBA9959 > YA12-FULL-51-18. The sequence goes on along the minus strand of CAZPMW010000003.1, from coordinate 8,920 downwards.
CCTTATCGCGCACGACATGGCGCTCAGAGCCCTGCATTTTCCGGAGAATATTTTTGAGCTTAAGGAAGCTCGGCGGCGGTTTATCTATGAGGAACTGCTGCTGATGTCGCTGGCCTGGGCCGTCAAACGACGGCAGACGCGCGCGATAGAGAAAGGGTTTACTTACGCGATTAAAAAGCACCTTCTGACCCCGTTCCGGGCGAAGCTGGGCTTTGAGCTCACCCCTTCGCAGAAAAAGGCCATCAACGAGATCTTCGCCGACATGGCCGGCCCGTCCCCCATGGCCAGGCTTCTGGAGGGTGATGTGGGTTCCGGAAAGACCGTAGTGGCCATCAGCGCCTTGCTCCTGGCCGCGGAAAACGGAGGCCAGGGGGTGTTCATGGCCCCGACCGAGATCCTGGCCGAGCAGCATTTTATGACCTTCGGGAAGTACCTGAGCGGCCTGGGCGTAAGGTTCGCCGCGCTCACCTCCGGAGTGAAACCGAAAGAGAAAAATGAGATCATCGCGAAGATCGCTTCCGGCGAGCTGGATATAGTCATAGGCACGCACGCCGTGCTTGAGCCCAATATAAAATTTAAAAACCTGAAGCTGATAGTGATAGACGAACAGCACCGTTTCGGGGTGCGCCAGCGCGCTGCCTTGCGCCGCAAGGGCGACAAGGCTGATACGCTTATAATGACAGCCACTCCCATACCGCGCACGCTCTTCCTGGCGCTTTACGGCGATCTGGATCTTTCGGTCCTTACAGATATGCCGCCAGGCAGGAAGCCGGTCAAAACCGAGAGCGTTACGGAAGAGGCCGCGCTTAAGGCGATCCGGGAGGAAACCGCCAGGCGCCGGCAGGCTTACGTGGTTTACCCGGTGATCGAGGAATCGGAGGCAAAGACCCTTAAATCCGTAAAGGCTGAATTTCTAAGGCTGAAGGAGATATTCAGCGACAGGCGGCTGGGCATGCTGCACGGGGCGATGCCGCCGGCTGAAAAAGAGCGTATCATGGGAGACTTCGCCGGCGGAAAGATAGATATACTTGTGGCCACGACGGTCATAGAGGTGGGCATAGACGTGCCCAACGCCACAGTGATGGTGATCAACAACGCCGAAAATTTCGGCCTGGCCAGCCTCCATCAGCTCCGGGGCCGGGTCGGGCGCGGCCGCTGGGATTCGAGATGCCTTCTGATCGCCCGTGAGGCCACGACCGCGGGGGCCGAACGCATAGAAGCCATGTGCTCCACTAACTCCGGTTTTGTTATCAGCGAGAGGGACAGCTATATCAGAGGGACGGGGGAGATACTGGGAGTGCGCCAGCACGGAGACATGGGATTTAGATTAGCGGACCTGGCGCGCGACGGGGAGATACTGAAACTGGCTATGGAAGACCGTGACGCGCTGCTGGCGGAGGACTCTGACCTTCTTAAAGCCGAAAATGCCGGACTGCGCTACCACCTGCTGAAAATCTACCAGAAACAGTGGGATATAATAGACCTGTCCTGACGCGCCCGGCGGCGCTTGCTTCAAAAAGGCAGCAGGAGCCTTTTCGTTTCAGAGTCAGCCTCCGCAGCCGCAGCCTCCGCCGCAGGAGTGGCCGCCGGTATTCATCGGGCAGGAGCCTTCGGCCTGAGATGAGCCTTTTTTGATGCCCACTATTTCGTCCGATATCTTTACCACTTTGCCCAGCTTCTTGTCGTAGACGTAGCGCCCGGTCTTCGTTTCGGACGCCGCCGCCTCATTCTTTTGAGAAGTCGCTTTATCCATAACCCTGTCCCCTGTACGCTTTATATAAATCCCGCATCCGGCCACAGGGCTGGAGTGCGGGGGAAAACTGGTGCGCCCACCTGGAATCGAACCAGGATAACTAGCTTCGCAGGCTAGGACTCTATCCGTTGAGATATGGGCGCAAACTATCGCTTATGTGCTTCGACTGACGCCGATGTATAAGACTGCCGCTCAATCCACCCTGTCCGCTGAGGCGGGCGCGGCATTCTTATTTTACAAAGGTTTATTGCTGCGGCACAAGGAACGGATGCGCCGGAGGCCTGAAATCATAATGGGTAAGCTGCGTGGCGGGGGGGAAAAACTAAGCAGCGTCCGGTATTATCTGGTGAAGTCGATGACGTAGCGGCGCCATTTGTTATTTACGTATTTCAGGCCGAACGTAAGTTTGGATTTTTGGCCGGCTGTCATTGTGAGATAGCTGACGGATATGCCGTTGTCCTTGCAAACCTTCGGGGTGTCGGCGCAGTAGATCTGCTCTATGTCGGTCATCTGCCCGTAGGTGCTTTCTACCCTCGCCAGAAAGATATGTGTTTCTGTCTTAACCTCGGTTACGCGGTCAGTGGGCAGGCTTTCCAGTTCGGCTGGGTCGGCTGTCTCGGCTGCCTCGGCTGTCTCGGCGAATGCGGACGGGGCGCCGCGGGTCTGGTAGCCGCCAGGTTGATTGCCCGGCTCTGCCGCTATCGCTTCACGGGAGAGCTCCGCAAGGCGCGGGGTTACAGCTGCGTCCTGTTCATGGCCGGCCAGATATTTCATCCCGGTGCCGTTTCGCTTCTCAACCATAATTGATTTCAGTATATAAGAGGGAGGCGCTGCCTCCGCTTCCTCGTCATCGGCTTCATCTTCTCCTGAGCCCTCTTCGCCGGGCTTGTCTTCTGCGGCTTTGTCCTTATCCGCGGCTTTATCCTTGTCTGCGCCCTCCCCGCCTCCGCTTCCGCCACCGCCCTCTCCGCCGCCCCCTCCTCCCGAGGCTTTTTCCGGCGCACCTGGAGCGGGAGCTGAACCACCCGACTCGGCTCCGCCACCCGAACCCTTCATCGATGCAGGTAAACTGCGGCTGGCGCTGGACATGCTTTCGCTGGCGCCGTCCACTGACAGTCTGGCGCTTTGCCCGGACATGCCCTCAAGCCCTCCGGTTTTAGCCCCCGCCATTCCTTTCTGCCCCTGTCCGGAAGCCCAGGAATCTTCCGCCCGTACGCCCGCAGGGAGGTCCGAGCGGCCCTGTTTATTGTTCCCTTTAAGCGAAGCGTACAGGTCACGGCCGGCGTCGTGCTCGTCTTTAATAGCGGGGCCGCCGAAAATACCGGGGGGAGCGAGCCTTGATTTCACCCGGGCGGAGGGCCCGGCTTTTTCCGCCGCGTCATCGCCGCCTGCTCCGGCCACCGCATTCTTCTCGCGCGAAACCGGGCCGCTGCCGGTGGCGGACCCGCCGCCTCCTCCGTAGAAGCCCTCGGAAAATCCGCCTCCCTCAAGTCTCGTGTCAGCGGAGGCTTCCGAGTCACGGTAGCCTGTACCATAATCGTTTCCGGTATCATACGAGTCTTCCGCGGCTGAATCGCGCGGCGCGGTTCGTGTCGCGTATCCGTTAACGGCCGGGGCCGCGGCCAAACCGGCTGAATCAGCCGACCGCCCTGAAAAAGATACGTAATTGCCGCGCGTCGCCGCTTTTGACGCATCGCCGTCGTTCCATGATTCTGTATCTCCGGAGCCGCGAGAGCCGAACCCGTTGGTCATCCCGGTAGTTTTCCTGATATCCATTTCGAGGTCCACGAGCAGCAATACGCTGCCCAGCGCGCCGGCCGTCAGCGCCAGGGCGAGGATCATGTGCGGGTTGCTGTGGGCGTTTTTCATATCAGTCAGCCTGTAGCTTCAATTCAATAATAGTATATAGCGGCGGATGGGTTTCCGCAAGGCCTAAAAGGGCATATCGCAAAGATCTATTGGCCGGCTTGCTCTGGGCCTTTAGGGCAATGAAACATTGCGGGAGGGTTTATTCCCCGGCTGAATGCTGCGTCCGCGCGCCGGCGCCAGGGGCGCCGGAAGGCATGGGCTGCGGCGTAGTGGTCGGACCTTCAACTGCCAGTTTTCCGCCTTTCAGGATTTTCATCCTGTCGATAAATACCACGCGCTCGTCCCCGGTGGACGATGTGCGGCCGTGGTATACGCAGAACATCTCTTTGCCGTCGGGGGAATAGGTGACGCTGTTATGCCCCGTGCCGGTGACAGTGCCGCCCTGCCCGGAATTCTTTTGCAGCACGGGATTGCCGGCGGATTTTGTGAACGGCCCAAGCGGGCTTTTAGAGGTGGCATACCCCACCGCGTAATTTTTTCCGCCGAAATAGTTAGCGGAATACATCATGTAATAAATATCCCCTTTTTTAAAGGCGACCGAGCCCTCAGTCCAGCGGCGGTTTACTTCTTTTGAGGTAACCGAACGGCTTTCCCATTCGGCCTGCTTATCGCTCATGCTTACAGGCGGGCGCAGCAGCATTACCGGCTCACCGATCACGCCGCTGAAATCAGGCTTTAGCTCCACGCCATAGACCCAGCTTTCTTCCACTTCTTTGTAAAGTCCCTGCTTCTTCGCCCAGTCCGCGACCTCGCTTTCTACCGCGTGTTTATAGCAACAGCGGGAATAATAGAGATATACTTTCCCGTTTTTATCGAACAAGATATTAGCGTCGATGATCGGGTAGCCGGGATCAAAAATGGGCTTGTCAGTGAGGTCTATGAACGGGCCCGTCGGTTTGTCGGCCACGGCGACGCCGACGCGGAAATTTTCCAGCTCATTGCCAGGATTGATTTTCCATTGAGCGCTGTAAAACATGTAAAATTTGCCCTTCACTTCGTAAACCTCAGGGGCCCAGTAAGCGCCGTCCCAGGCGGCTTTGGGATCGCTCCAGCCATTTTTATTGTCAGCGAAATATACCTGGCCTTCTTGTTGCCAGTTCACTAAATCGGCCGAAGAATATGCGGAAAAACCATTCTTCGCGCCTGCGCCGGTCCCGTACATGTAGTATTTGCCGCCTTTTACGCGCAACACATATGGATCGCCGAAGGCGACGGGCAGGGGGTTTTGATAGGTCGCCGTCCGCGCCGGTTCAGTGTCCAGCCCAGTCAGCATGCCGGCGCCGCCGGCCAGCAGGAGTATTCCCAGTCCGCAGAGTATTTTTTTCATTGAATTTGTACCTTCCGCAATGAGAGTTGCCGACGGCGGACCGCCCGCCGCCTCATTATAGCATAATCGTTTCCGTGCCCCCGGAGTGCGATCAGGGGGCTGGAGGCGGAGCGGCTAAGGCTGTTTTGAGAAAGGCTGTCAGCCTGGGGCCATAAATTTCGCGCTGGCCGTAGAAAGCGTCTATATGGCCGTAAGGGACGGCCCAGAATTCCTTGGGCTGCGGCGCGGCCTCGTAGAGCCGGCGGCCCTCCCTGTACGGCACCACATGATCTTTAACCGAGTGAATGAACAGTTTCGGGCAGGTTATGCCGGCTATCTCTTTCAGGGGCGAGTGGTCTTCCTTTACCAGCACCCACGGCAGCCAGGACACCGCCCAGGTCAGCCAATTGCGCCGCATAGTAGCGGCGCCCACGCTTCTGTAAGAATAAAATGTTCCCTCCAGAATTAGCGCCGCGGGGTGCGGCAACTTCGATTCCGATATCGCCGCCACCGCTATCGCCCCGCCCAGGCTTTGGCCGAACACGACGATTCGCCCGGCATCCACCCCTGGCATTTTTAAAACCTGTTTCAGAGCGGCAACGCCGTCCTCTACCGCGCCGTCCAGCTCCGCGCGACCTTCAGAAGCGCCGAAGCCCCGGTAATCAAAAATAAAGACGTTGAAACCCTCGCGAGCCAGCCAGGCTGAATTCGGGAAATGAGAGGTCATGTTTTCCGAGTTGCCGTGCATATGCACCACCGTGCCGAGCGCTGGCTCCGTCGCCTGGAAAAACATCCCCGTCAGCCCTGTACCGTCAGCGGATTTGAATTTTATAACCTCGTACTTTATTCCGTCCTTCGCGGGGTCCCGGTAAGATCTTGCCGACGGGTTGAAATACAGCTTAGTGGTCCCTGAGCAACCGCTTACGCCCAATGCGGCCGCAAGAAAAATAATCCGCAGGAATGTTCTGTGAATGGTCATACTGTTGAAAAAAACCAGCCGAAACAAACCTCCTTTAAAGCGACGGAGGCTGCCAGGGCGCAGGCATGCCTTTAACTATCTCCACAATGCGCTCCGCTTTGTCTATGATATAGTCGGCGTTATGGGCTTCCAGCACGCGGCGGTCGCGGAAACCCCACAGGACGCCTATCTTCTTTATGCCAGCGTTGTCTGCAGTTTTCATGTCCACGTCGGAGTCGCCCACGAAAAGGCATTCCTCTTTGGCAAAGCCCAACTCTTTTATAATGCCGTATAGCGCGGCGGGATCTGGCTTGGGCGGCACGCCTTCACGCTGGCCAAACACCAGGTCAAAGCGGGCCGGCGTAAAAAAATGTTCCACGGTTTTTAATGTATCCTGATGCGGCTTATTGCTCAGTACGGCTGTTTTTACTCCCATGCCGCGCAGTTCGTCTATGGCCGGGATAAGGCCATTGTAGGCCGTCGTTTTTACGGCCTGCCTGGCGGAATACTCCTGCAGATACCGGGCTTTCACGTAATTAAATTGCTGGTCGGTAAAGGCGGATCCTGCCAGGGCGCGCTGCACCAGAACTATAACGCCGCTGCCCACGTACATCTTGGCCTCTTCCGCGGTGTGCTGCCTGAAGCCGCCGGAGGCTAAGGCCAGGTTCAGGGAATCGGTAATATCCTCCAGAGTATTCAGCAGGGTTCCGTCCAGATCGAATATCACGGCTTTAATCATATGTCGTAAGTATAATATATCAATTCCGGAGCGGGGCGGCATATTTGATAGAATTGCTGTGGAACTGCGGAGCGGTAAATTCAGCCGCTAAAGGATCTACCAATGGAAGTAAGAACAAGGTTTGCGCCCAGCCCTACCGGGTATATGCATATAGGCAATCTGCGCACGGCGCTTTACGCCTACCTGCACGCCAGGAAGAATAAAGGCACGTTTATTTTAAGAATTGAAGATACCGATCAGGCCCGCCTGGTGGAAGGCAGCGTGCGAGTGATCTATGAAAGCCTCGCTGTCACAGGCCTGGAGCATGACGAGGGCCCCGACACCGGAGGCCCCGCCGGGCCATATGTGCAGAGCGAGCGGCTGCCTATATACAAGGAATACGCCGAAAAGCTCGTCGCCTCCGGCCATGCTTACCGCTGCTTCTGCGACAAGCAGGAAAAGCAGGAGGAGCCCGGAGAGGAACATGACGGCCCGATACTGGGCTACGACGGACGCTGCGGCAGGCTGGGAGGAGCCGAGATTCAGGCTCACCTGTCCGGCAACGCGCCCTTCGTGATAAGGCAGAAAATAGATAAGGAAGGAACCACCACCTTCAACGACTTCGTCTACGGTCCGATAACCGTGGAGCACAAGCAGCTGGACGACCAGATTCTGCTCAAGCGGGACGGCTATCCGACTTATAATTTCGCCAACGTGGTTGACGATCACCTGATGCGCATCACTCACGTCATGCGCGGCTGCGAATATATCTCTTCCACCCCCAAGTATATCCTGCTGTACAGGGCTTTCGGCTGGGATGTCCCGGAACATATACACCTGCCCCATATACTTAACGCGGAGGGCCGAAAACTCTCCAAGCGCGAGGGCAGCGTCGCGCTTTCAGATTTCCTGAACAAAGGCTATCTGCCCGGGGCCATACTCAACTACATAGCTCTGCTGGGCTGGAACCCGGGCACAGAGCAGGAGTTCTTTACCAAGGCGGATCTTATAGAGAAATTCGATATAGCCCGCATAGGCAAGTCGCCCGCTACCTTCGACGAGGTTAAGCTGTCCTGGCTCAACGGCCAGCACATAAAGGCGCAAACCCCTGAAGCCGCGCACGAGCTGTTCGCGAAGTTCTACACCGCCAGGACGGCCGCCGGCATAGACGTAAAAAAGCTTAGCGGCCTTATACAGGGCAAGATAGAGAAGACGTCGGATATCCCGGCGATGGTTGCTTTCCTGACGGATCTGGACGAGAACTATTCCACGGAGCTGTTCATAAACAAGAAGAACAAAACCACGCTGGAGGGCAGCAAGACCGCGCTGAGTGATCTGGAAAGCCTGCTCGGCGGACTGGCGAACTGGGACCACGACGGCATATACGGCGTGGCCGGCGCCTACGCGGCATCCAAAAGCGCAAAGATAGGCGCTATCATGTGGCCGCTGCGCATAGCGCTCTCAGGCCTGGCGGTTACGCCTACCGGAGCTATTGAGGTGGCGGAGCTGCTGGGCAAGGCGGAGTCCCTGCGCAGGATAGGACTGGCCATAAAGCGGCTATAGGCTGCTCAGCCGCCATATCCGGACGGCTTTTGGGCCTGAAAAATATGCCGGGTCGCTTTAAGCGCCCGGCTTATTCTTTGTCTGAATCCACTTCAATCGTTCTTGTGATATATTTCGTGTAATCCGGCAGGAGCCTCTGATAGGTGCTGTTCATCAGGGGGGAAGAGATCATGAAATCCGCGGTGGCCCTGTTGCAGGCTATCGGCACGTTCCAGACCACCGCTATCCTCAGCAGCGCCTTGACGTCCGTATCGTGGGGATGCGGCGCAAGCGGATCCCAGAAGAATATCAGGCAATCTATTTCTCCGTCCACGATCTTTGCGCCCATCTGCTGGTCGCCGCCCAGCGGGCCGCTCTGCATCTTTACGACCGGGACTCCCAGTTCCTTCTCAAGCAGTTCTCCGGTGGTCCCGGTGGCGTAGAGCCGGTGTTTTAAAAGCGAGCCCTTATTGAACTTCGCCCACTCAAGGAGGTCCTTTTTTTTGTTATCGTGAGCGACCACCGCGATGCGCCTCTTTATGTTTACTTTTGAATCGTTTTTCAGGTTATCTATCGCCATGTAAAGTTTCCTCCTGCGTCCCAGGTTGGATCCGCCGTATTCCGCCATGCGCTCCCGAAACGCTTTTGCGGCGGATCCTGAACGGGATAATTATATGAGTTTGTCCGATCCTGTTCAATCGTTCCGCCGGCCCGGTCCTCTCGGCAGGGATGAGCCGCTCCCGGCCGGAGTCAGCCTGAGCGCGAACCCGCCGG
>CAZPMW010000002.1:0-54425 GCA_964587805.1 uncultured Elusimicrobiaceae bacterium | reverse complement strand
GGGCTCCGCATCTACGAACGAATCAATCTTTTCCTTGCCCAGCGCTATTATTTCTGGGGTCATATAGGCCGTGGCAGCGGATGCCTTAGTTGCCGTGTCATTGGCGCTCTGGTCCATCTGCCTGGTAGAGCCGACGCGGGTGTCCTCATCGCTGCGCATGCTGGCGTATACGGCCAGTCTGTCTAGGTCCTGCATGAAAGCCATGATATGGTCGAGCGCCGTAAAGAGGTCATTGCCGGAGAGTCCCAGTTTTCCCTGATAGGCGGCCAGGCCGGGGATGCGGGCTGTAAGCTCGTCTCTTTTCTTTGCCCACTCCGCGTCGTTAAGGTAAAGGTCGGCGGTGTTCCATTTGTATTTTTCCGGCACCTCCGATCGCTCCGCCGCCACCGCCCGCCCGGACGCAAAAGACGCGGCGGACAGGAACATCAGGCTGAAAAAGCATACGTTATTATTCATAATCTCCTCTTTGCTATGACACAGTTTATCACATATTCTACTTAACCAGCTTCCAGCGGATGCCTTTCGGGGTATCCTCTACCAGCACGCCTTTCTCAAGCAGCGCCTTGCGCAGATCGTCCGACTTTTTAAAATCTTTTTCTTTTCTTGCCCGCTGGCGCTCTTCAACCATGGCCAGAAGCTCGGGCGGAAGGCTGTCCTGCGCCGGGGCCCTGTTCAGATCCAGCCCAAGCGCTTCGTCGGCTGCCAACACGAAGCCCAGCTTTTCAGCGGCCGGCAGTTCGGAGTTGCGCAAAACGTCCCAGAGCGCGGCAAGCGCCTGCGGCATATTGAGGTCGTCCGCCAGCGCTTCCTCGAACTTCACATAGAAGGCTGAGGCCTTGTCCGGCTTTGCTGGAGCGCCAGCGGCTTCCTCCGACAGCCTGGCGACGATGCCGCGCAGGCTATCCAGCGTCTTCGCGGCCGCGTCAATAGCCTCCCAGGTGAATTCAAGCTGCTTGCGGTAATGAGCGGAGAAACAGAAATAGCGGTAAGCCAGCGGGTCGTAGCCTTTTTCCTTAAGCGTGGCCACGGTCAGAAAGCCGCCGGATGACTTGGACATCTTGCCTGAATCGCCCGTGATCAAAAATCTGCCGTGCAGCCAGTAATTAGCGAAGGGCTTGCCGGTGGCCGCTTCCGACTGCGCTATTTCGTTGGTGTGATGAATGGCAACATGATCTTCACCGCCGCAATGTATGTCGATGGTCTCCCCAAGATGCTTCATGGCCATCGCCGAGCATTCTATATGCCAGCCGGGAAAGCCTTTGCCCCAGGGGGACTCCCATTCCATCTGGCGCTTTTCTTCCGGCGAGGAGAATTTCCAAAGCGCGAAATCGGGCGGATTACGCTTGTCGGAGTTAGCCTCCACGCGCGCGCCTTCCTTTATCCCTTCTATGTGGCTTTTGCCGGCCAGCTTGCCGTAATCCGGCAATTTGGCGGTGTCAAAATAAACTCCGTCGCCTATGCGGTAGGCAAAACCTTTTTTCTCCAGCGCCGACACCAGGGCTATCATCTCGTTTATATATTCCGTGGCCGGGCACAGCTTCTCCGGCATAAGGCAGTTGAGCGAATTAAAATCCTTAAAAAAGGCCTCCGTGTAGAACTTGGCTATGTCCCAGGCCGACTTCCCCTCGCGCCTGGCGCCCAGCTCCATTTTATCTTCGCCTTCATCCGCGTCCGAAACCAGATGGCCGACGTCGGTAATATTCATCACGCGCTTTACGCGGTAGCCCAGGAAGCGAAGGGCGCGCACGAGGCTGTCCTCGAAGATATAGGTGCGCATATTGCCGATATGCGCGTACAGGTACACCGTGGGGCCGCAGGTATAGATACCTGCCTCGCCGGGCCTGAGCGGTTTGAATATTTCTTTTTTCCTGCCGAGAGCGTTATATAGCCGGAGTTCCATGCTGGCGTCCTCGATCCTGACCTTACCTGGGCAGGATCACCTTTTCAAAGCCGGCGTCCACGGCCTTGAAAAATTCCCTGCAAAGGGCCTTGCCCTGCGAGGCGTCCGCCCTCTGCACCAGGCAGGCCACCTCCACTTTCGAAAAAGGATAGACCGCCCCTTTCGGAGACAGTGAGTAGGACAAGCCGGTTTCCGGGGCGGCGCCGCGTTTGTCCAGCGCCGCCGTATGCGCCGCAGCAAGCAGATCCTGGAAAGCCTGTTCGCGCTCCTGGTCCGGTTCCCTGCCCAGCGCGTAGCTCCGGGCGGACTGCGAGACCGCCTGCTGGGGCGTCACCGGCGGTGACTGATCCCTGAGACTATAGCAGCCACAGAGACAGGCCGCCGCCAGCGCGGCGCAGAAGAGCGGGATGCGGCTATTAAAGGAGCGGGTCGGAAATGTCATTTCAGGACGCCGGCAACGGCGTAGCAGACTATGGCTTCGCCGTGGCCCACTTCGCCCAGACCTTCCCGGCTTTTAGCCTTCACGCTAACATTGTCAAGGTCAAGCTTCAGGATTCTGGCCACGGACCTGCGGATATTTTCGTAATGGGACTTCAGCTTCGGCTCTTCCGCCACGATAGTGGCGTCCACATTCACTATTTCGGCCTTTTTCTGCTTCAGGATCTCCAGAACCTTTTCTGCGATGAGGGAGCTTGAGAGGCCCATGATAGTAAGGTCGGTGGGCGGGAAATACACGCCTATCTCGCCCGCGGCCACGGAACCAAGAAGGGCGTCACAGATAGCGTGCAGCACCACATCGCCGTCCGAATGGCCGAGCAGGCCTTTCGGGTGGTCTATTTTAACCCCGCCCAGTATCAGCGCGCGGCCCTCTACCAGCCGGTGGATATCGTAGCCGAAGCCGAAGCGCATCCTGGCCGTCGGCCGGCCGCCGGCTTTCAAAATATTTTTCGCGCCCGCGGCGGATGTTTTACCGGACTTTATTTCTTTCATAAATGCCTCTGCGATGATAAGATCTTCAGGAGTGGTGACTTTGATGTTGCGGTGGCCGGATCGCACTACGGCCGGCCTTATCCCGAGCTTCTCCAATATCTGCGATTCGTCGCTGTAATCGGCGCGGCCTGCCGCCTTAAGCGCGCGGGCCAGCGTTTCCCTGCGATAGCACTGCGGCGTCTGCACCGCCATCAGGCGTGACCGCTCCAGGGTGCTTTCAAAAAATTCCCCGTCAGGGGAAATGCGCTTGACGGTATCCTTAAGAGGAACTCCGGGCACGGCTGCCCCGTGCTTCATGGCGCTCGCGAGAGTTTCGGCCACCAGCCCGGCGCTGACCAGCGGCCTGGCGCCGTCGTGCACAGCCACCAGCCTGATCCCTCCGGAAAGCTTCTTGAACCCGTTCTTAAGGGAATCCGTCCTGGTGCGTCCCGCCTGCGCGACCAGAAAGCCGCGCGCTTCCCACTCGCGGCGATGCTTGGCCAGGTTTTCGCGGCCCAGCACCACGACCAGTTCCTCAAACCCGCCGGTCCCGGAAAAAGCTCCGGCAGACCACTCCAGCATGGGCCGGCCCGCCAGCTCGATATACTGCTTCTCCCGCCCCATCCTTTTCCCGCTGCCGCCAGCCAGAATTATGGCGGCGCTATGAGCGGGGATCTTGTTTATCTTGGCGGCCATAGCTACGTTTACTCGTAAATCGTGAATCGTAAATAGTATAAAGAAGTTTTTTATCCCGCGATTTACTACTCGCTACTTACGATTTACGCTTTATTTTAAGCCTGATTCGCGTGCACGCTTTTTACGCGCGCGAAAATTATGCGGCCCTGCGAGGTCTGCAGGATGGACTGCACAACCGCGTCGACCTTCTTGCCTACGAATTCGCGCCCGTCCTCCACTACGATCATCGTGCCGTCGTCAAGGTAGCCGATCCCCTGCTCCTTCTCCTTGCCGTCTTTCATGATGAAGATCTGCATGTCTTCGCCGGGGAGCACCACCGGCTTGAGAGCGATGGAGAGGTCATGTATATTCAGCGCCGTGACATTTTCCAGGGCGGCCAGCTTGTTGATGTTGAAGTCAGTTGTAACGATGCACGCGCCCAGCTCGCGGGTGATGTTGACCAGTTTGGCGGCGTTATCCTTTATATCCTTAAAATCGCGGTCTAAAACCTTGAACGGCACGATCTTGGATTCCTGCAGGCGGGCCAGGATGTCCAGGCCTCTGCGGCCCTTGGCGCGCTGAATATGCTCCGGAGATTCGGCCAGGCGCGTAAGCTCCTGCACGATAAACCGCGGCGTGACCACGGCTCCGGTAACGAAGTGGGTTTCACAGATGTCGAAGATGCGGCCGTCCACTATGGCGGACAGGTCCAGCACCTTCATATTCCGGCCCTGCCGCTTTCCGATCGAAAGGATATTCTTATCCAGATCGTCCAGCTCCGGGATCTTTTTTATGCTGATCATCATGCCGAGAAGCGCCAGCGCGTAACGGGTGATGACATTATATTTGAGCCATATATCGTTGAAGGCCGCGTCTCCGATCTGGAAGACGGTATAGTCCAGGAGCTTGGAAACAATGATGCCGACCACCGCGCCGATTATGCCCACTATCAGAGAGAACAGGCTTACGCTCTCAAGCACATACTCCACCCCTATGATGATAAGTCCGATGACAAGGCCCAACGCCAGGCCCTTCGTGTCCTTTGAGATGGTGAAATAAGCTAGCGCGGGAGTTCCCAGCATAGCCACCGCCCTGAAGATCCATCCTGTCATATTCATATCTCCTTCTTTTATCTCTCCCTCGCTTAATGCCAGAGGTGAGTCCGGTAAAAACAACCGCAGCCAGACGCTATTTTTTTGCCGCCTGAGTTTTAATCAAAGCGGAATACAGCCCGGCTATATCAGCGACCTGCACTACTTCCAACTCCTTCAAATTGAGCGGCTCCTTCTTAAGGGCCGCGCACGGGGTATAGGCCTTTCTGAACCCCAGGCGCTCGGCCTCTAGAAGCCGGCGCGACATAAATGAGGTGGCGGAGGTTTGCGCCAGTATTCCCACCTCTCCCAGGAAAATAGTGTCCGGCGCGATCTCCAGATCTTTAGCCGAGCTGATGAGAGCCGCGCAGAACGCAAGATCCAGCGCGGGGTCCCGCAATTTGATCCCGCCCTGCAGGCTTGCGAAAACGTCCATTGTATCCAGCCGGAGGCCGGCGTTCTTTTCGGTCGCCGCTATCAGTATCTGGGCGCGGTTTAGGTCCAGCCCCGTAACCGTGCGGCGGGGATAGGGATAGTAAGAGCGGGACACCAGCGCCTGTATTTCGGCCAGCATAGGCCGGGAGCCTTCAAAAGCTATTGAAAAGGCACGGCCCGCCAGCGCGCGCCCGCGGTCGGTGTTGGCCATGAGCTCGCTGGAATCCTTTACGGAAACAAGGCCCTTGCCGGTCATCTCGAAGATCCCTATTTCGCTTACCGGTCCGAATCTATTCTTGTGCGGCCGCAGGATCCGGTAAACATTGCTTTTTTCAGCGTCAAAATAAAGAACGGTGTCCACTATATGCTCCAGCACCTTGGGCCCGGCCAGGTCTCCGTCCTTGGTGATATGCCCGAGCAGGAACAGGGGCACCCCTTTCGATTTCGCGATCTTCAGAAGCTCAGACGCGCACTCGCGGATCTGGCCCACCGAACCGGGACTGCCCATGAATTCAGGGTGAAAGGCGGTCTGGATAGAATCTATCACCAGCAGCCCGGGCTTGATCTTATTGAAAGCATCTATCACTTTTGCGAGATTGTTCTCCGAAAGGAGATAGATGTTGTCGGCCTTCGCTCCCAGCCTGCGGGCGCGGGCGCCCACCTGGGCCAGCGATTCCTCGCCGGAAACATAAAGTATGGCCGAGTCTTTCAGCGCGCCCATGGCCATGGCCCTGGATACTTCCAGCATGATGGTGGACTTGCCTATGCCGGGAGGGCCCGCCAGCAGCAGCACCTGGCCCTCGATGATCCCGCCGCCCAGCGCCCGGTCGAACTCCTCTATGCCGGTGGACATATAGCTTGGCTCGGCGCTTCCGGAATCAGAAAGCCGCACGGGCTCGGAGGTGAACTCGGTAAGCGCCTTGGACCTGGAGGCGGTTTTAGACGACACTTCCTCCGCTTCCTCCACGAATGTGTTCCACTGTGAGCAGGCCGGGCACTGCCCCGCCCATTTCGGGGAGGCCTGCCCGCATTCCCTGCACCGGTAGATGGTCTTCAGTTGCATAGCCGGACTACTTGCCTTTAACTCCGCCCGAGCCCAGCGACGCCAGGCCAAGGAGATAGGCGATATCCTTATCCTCGAACATGATGCGGGCCGTATAGTTCACGCGCTTCACTTCCTGCATATCGTTTACGCGCATGCCGGCCGAAATATACTGGTTGACCGTGACTTCCACGCCCGCATCGTAGCGCGGCTTGTCGAAGAAGCGCTCTTTGATAGTGCGGCGCCTTGAAAACTCCGAAGCTTCCAGCAGAAATTTAAGCCGTGACCATTGCGGGTCGTAATAGAAAGGGCGGTACTTCACCCCGAAGCCGCCGGTGCCCCTCAGCGCTCCGGCGTAGACCTCGAACGCTTTGATATCCCAGCCCATCCGGGCGTCTATGGTATTGGGGGTTTCATAATTGACGCCGCGCGCCCGGTCTTTCAGGCTCATAAGATTGGACCCGCCCAGATAATAGTAGCGCCCTTCCCGGGGATAGATCTTAATGCCCATGTCGCTCTTTGTGCCGTGGGCCAGCGGCTCGTACCGCATCTGGATATCCCAGTAAGTTTTGAACCCGCCGACCCGGCCCACTATCTCTTTAACTGAAGCGCTGGCGTCCTTTAAATTATTCAGGGTAGAGGTCACGTTCTCTTTCATCTGATTATCACTGATAAGCGCGCCGGCCACGCCCTCCCCCGCGCCTATCCTGACCAGCAGGGCATCCGTCTTGGTCATGATGCCGTCCAGCTTGCCGGTAATGCTATCCAGGCGTTCCGCGATATTCCCTGCGTGCGGCTGGGTGACCGACACTATATCCTTCAGGCCGTCGGTCACTTCCTTGAGGTTAGCGAGGATATCGTTGAGGTTCTTCGACATGGACCCGTCGCCCCGGAGTTCTTTCACGAAACCCTGTATATCCTCCACGGCCTTGGCCATCGCCCTGTCCAGGGGCAGCTCGTCCGAGCCGGTTATGACATCGCCAGGGGCCAGCGTTCCGGCGGCGGCCAGGCCCTGGTCAACCTGCAGGAACTTGGAGCCTATCATGCTGGTGGCGCCGACCTGGAATTTAGCGTCCCTGTATATCTTAACGCCGTCCTGCACGGCCAGCCGGACGCGGACCCGGTCGCCGTTGAGACGGATATCGTCTATCTTTCCCACCGCCACTCCGGAAAGCTTGACCACCGACTTATCTGGAAGCCCCGTCACGTCCCGGAACTCCACGTAAAGCGGATAATAGGCCTGAAAAGAATAATCGCCCAGGAGGAACACAGCCGTCCCCAGCAGCGCCATCCCGGCCAGCACAAATATACCGACTTTTGTCTCGTCGTTCATATCACAACCGTATCCAACCAATCATTATAAATAATTAGAACCGGCATTAATACTGTCAGCGCTTCCGCTGCCCGTGAACGCCGGGCGAAAGCGCCTCCTCAATAAAGGCTTTTACCACAGGGTTCGCGGATTTGCGCAATTCCTCAGGCGTACCTGAAATCTCGAAATTCCCGTTTTCCAGCATGGCTATCCTGTTCGATATGGTAAACGCCAGCTTAATGTCGTGCGTAACGATTATCGAGGTTATCTTCAGCTTGGCGGCCATGTCCCGGATGAGCTCCAGAACGAGTTCGGACGTTATGGGGTCCAGGCCTGTGGTCGGCTCGTCGTAAAAGATGTATTTAGGCTCGGCGGCTATAGCGCGGGCCAGCGCGGCCCGCTTCTTCATGCCTCCGGACAGCTCGGCTGGCTTGAGGTCTTCCGCTTTCTCAAGGCCCACCAGCGCAAGTTTTTCCCTGCCTATGCGCGCGTATTCGCTCTTGGGGATATCTGTCAGGTATCCAAGCCCGAAGGTAACGTTCTCCATTACCGTAAGCGAGTCAAAAAGCGCGCCGCCCTGGAACAGGTAGCCGAAATCCTTGCGCACTTTAGCCAGCTCAAGCTCATCGTCGATCTCCACGACATCCCTGCCGTCCACCAGTATTTTCCCGGCCTCCGGCTTGATAAGCCTGACCACGCACTTTAAAAAAGTGCTTTTGCCGCAGCCGGAGGGGCCGATGACGCTGAAGATCTCTCCGTCATTTATCGTCGTGCTGGCGTTATCCAGCACCTTTTTCCCGGAGTAAGTCTTGAATACATTCTGAACTTCTATCATAGGCCTAAATTATCCCCGCCGCCACCAGCATGGCGCTGACAAAATAATCGAGCACCAGCACCAGAACCATGCTCATGACCACGGCCTCCGTGGTGGCCTTGCCCACGCCCTCCGCCCCCTCTTCGCAATGGAGCCCTTTGTAGCAGGCGACGGTGGCGATCATGAACGCGAACACGAAACTCTTGAGCAGCCCGTGCATAAAATTTTTCACGCCCATAAACGTAAAAATATCGCTCCAGTAAACCGAACTGGGCACGTTTAACTTCACGGTGCTGACCAGGAACCCGCCAAGGACGCCGGTAAAATCGGCGAAAATGGTCAGCAGCGGCAGCGTGATCATGAAGGCGATATACCGGGGAATAAGCAGGTAGCGCGTGGGGTTAGTGCCTAAAGTATACAGCGCGTCTATCTGCTCCGTGACCCTCATGGTGCCGATCTCGGCCGTTACGGCGGCGCCCACACGGCCGGCCACCACAATGGCGGTCAGCACCGGAGCGAGCTCCTTGACCAGAGAGAAGGCCACCATCGTGCCTATATAAAGAGGCTCGTTAAACCAGTTCTTAGAGGTGTAGCCCATCTGCAGGGCCAGTACCATGCCGGTAAAAAAGCTGGTCAGGATAGTGACTGAAAGCGAATCAACGCCGATGTGGGCGGATTGCTTCACAACCTCGCGGGTATCGGGCGCCGCCTTGAACAGCCAGACCGCGACCGACCTGAGCATAAGGGCCACCGCGCCCAGTTTCCGGGCCAGCGACAGCGTTCGGTTCCCCACAGTATCGTAAATATAATGCTTCATGGATTCCGCATAAGCACGGCGCTTTCGCCGGTTTCTGGTACATGCGCCGGATAGACCCGCGGCACTCTCGAGGTGATAAGCGTAACCGCTTCATACGGTATTGTCCCGGCCAGAGCCGCCAGAGCGCGGGCGCTTATTTCCGAGCCGCCGTCACGGCCGATCAGCGTGACTTCGGAGCCGACCGAGACCCCCCTGACGTCGGTAACGTCCACCATGGTCATATCCATGGTGACATTGCCTATTACCGGACACTTACGGCCGGCGACCAGAACGAACGCTTTATTCGAGAGTCCGCGCACATACCCGTCCCCGTAGCCGACTGGAATGGTGGCCACCGTCATTGGGCGCGCGGCCCTGAAGGATTTACCGTAGCTGATATAAGAGCCCTCTCGTACCGTCTTGATAAACACCACCCTGGTCTTCCAGGATAACACCGGCTCAAAACCGTCCATCAGGCCGTAGGCGGCCAGGCCGACCCGGACCATATCCCAGCGGCTGTCCGGATAATTCATCAGGGCGGCGGAGTTCGCCGCATGTCTTATCAGGCCGCCGACGCCGGCTTTTGACAGGCCGGCCGCCGTGTCAGCGAAATGTCCCAGCTGCCCGGCGGTGAATTCCGGGTCGCTGTCGGCGCAGGCCAGATGAGTGTAAAGGCCGGCCGCCTCAGCGGTCCCGGAGCCGGACAGCTCTTCAAAAATCTTCAGCACCGACGGCTTTCTGGCGCCTATCCGCCCCATGCCGGTTTCCAGCTTGACGTGGCAAACAGCTTTTCCCCCGGCTAAGCGCGCTGCCTCTATCACCTGGCGGGCCGCGTCCAGGCTGGAGATGGTCACCAGGAGACGGCGGTTGATGGCTTCCAGGAAACTCTCGAAGGGGTAGAGGCTGCCTAAAATCAACACCGGCGACACGATTCCGGCTTCGCGCAGCGCAAGCCCTTCTTCGACGGAAGACACTCCGAAGCCCCACGCCAGATTTTCACGCTCTGCGAAGCGGGCGGTTTCCACGGCGCCGTGGCCGTAAGCGTTGGCTTTCACCACGAACATCACTTTCGCGCGGCCTGCGGCGTCTCGTATTTTTAAGAGATTTTTCCTGAGAGCGGACAACTTTATATCTACCCAGGTGGGGCGGAGGAAATTCTGGTTCGCCATAATCAGAAAGGACCAAGGATAAAGGACGAAGGACCAGGGAAGAACAGATTAATAATTTCTCCCGCCCTTATCCTTCATCCTTGATCCCTCATCCTTTAGCCCGAAAGATCCACCGGCATTTTCGGGCTAAAGTATCGCTTCTTCTTCCGCGATGACCTCGGTGCCGGGCATCTGAGGATTTTCAAACCTGGTCAGCTCGGACCTGAAATAGAGCTCCACTTCGCCCACCGGGCCGTTCCTCTGTTTAGCTATTATGATGGAAGCCTTGTTTTTGAGGGTCGGGTCCTCGCGGTTGTAATATTCCGGCCGGTGGATCAGGGCCACCACGTCCGCATCCTGCTCGAGCGAGCCTGATTCGCGCAGATCGGAGAGCTGCGGCCGGTTGCCTTCGCGCCCCTTATCCTCGCTGCGGCGGTTAAGCTGTGAAAGCGCCAGCACCGGCACCTTCAGCGACCTGGCCAGGTCCTTCAGCAGCCGGGAGATCTCCGAGACCTCCTGCTGGCGGCTTTCCATGCGGCCGGTTCCGCGGATCAGCTGTATGTAGTCTATGATTATCAGGCCCAGGGTCTTATTCTGATTTTTAAGCTGGCTCTGCAATTTGCGCACCCGGGAGCGGATGTCAAGGATATTGAGGCTGGAAGAATCGTCTATCCAGAGCGGGGCCCCGGCTATCTTACCGGAGAATCTGGTCAGGTCTGTCCACACTTCCCTGGGGAAAAAGCCCTTGCGTATGCTGTGAAGGTTCGCGCCGGCCGCGGCGCAGAGCATACGCTGAAAAATCGCGTATTTATCCATTTCCAGCGAAAAGATGGCGACGGGGATCTGCGGCTTACCCGTGTCGTCAACGGCCGCGTAGTAGGCCATGTTCAGCGCCATGGCTGTCTTCCCCTGGCTGGGGCGGGCCGCCAGTATGATCAGGTCGGATTTCTGCAGGCCGGAGGTCATCTCGTCGAAACGGCGGAAGCCGGTCGGCACCCCAGTGACATTGCTCTTATCTCCGTGCGCCTTCTCCAGGCGCTCTATCACTTCCTGGGCCAGATCTTGCGCGGAGGAAAAGCCGTGGTCCGTGCTGTTCTGGGCCACGTCTATTATCTGTTCCTGCGCGTAGTCCAGTATTTTAGCGGCGTCCTCGGAGTTTTCGAAGGATTTTTCTATGACCCCCGTGGAAACGCGGATGAGGTCGCGCAGCATGGCTTTTTCCTTTACCAGCTGCGCGTAGGCCTGGGTGTGGGCCGAGGTGGAAACCTTCTCCATCAGGTCAGAGAGGTAGGCCTGGCCCCCGAGACTCTCAAGCCTGTTGCTCTTCTTCAGCTCGGCTGACAGCGTAACGATGTCCACCGGCTGATTGCGGTTATATAGTTCGGTTATGGATTCGAAGATCCGGCGGTGCACATCGCTGTAAAAATGCTTCGGCAGAAGGACTTCCATAACCGTGCCTATGGCGTCCTTATCTATAAGCATGGCCCCTAAAACGGCCATTTCAGCCTCAATGGATTGCGGCGGAACTTTAATGTTATTCATAACCGTGTGAGAGGGGCCGTAAAGAGTGAATTAAGAATGTAAGCCGTAGGTCGTGAGCGGCAAGTAGCGGAGAGCGGAGATCAAAAGATTTCCGCGACTATTTACGATTTACGACTTACGTTGCACCAGCGCCAGGCGCTAGGCTTTAGTTTGCGCGGTGACGGTGATGCTGACTTTGGTCGTGATATCGTGCTTCAGCGCTATCTCCACTTCAACAACCCCCACGGCCTTGATCGAAGCGGGCAGCTTGATCATATCTTTATGCACTTGTATATCCGCGGCAGCCAGGTTCTTGATTATGTCGCTCTTGGCGACGGAACCGAACATGACGCCGTCTTCGGAGACCGGTCTGGAGAAGGAAAGAGTTATGCCTGACATTTTCTTAGCGAGCGCCTGGAATCCGGCGTCCTCTACCGCTATCCGCTTGCCCCTTTTCTCCGCGCTGTTCTGCCACGCCTTCATAGCGCCGGGAGTAGCCACTTCAACCATGCCGCGGGGCACCAGAAAATTGCGGCCGTAGCCATTGCGCACATTCTTAACCTCGCCGGTTTTACCTAAGCTGGGAATATCTTTTTTAAGAATCACTTTCATTTGGGGCTCCCGTTAATTAAAATGCAGAATCAGCCGGAGTACGGCAGTATGGCCAGGTTTCTGTTGATCTTCACCGCGCGGGCTAACTGGCGCTGATGCCTGGTGCACGCGCCTGTGATCCTCCTGGAAAGGATCTTGCCGCCGTCGGCGCAGAAGCTCTTTACTATCTGGAGCTGCTTGTAGTCCACGGTAGCTATTTTTTCCGCGCACAGCCGGCAAACTTTCCGTCTCGGCGCGAAATGTTTCCTGGGCCCGAAGGACGCCCTCCGGGGGCCGCTGTCCCTGGCGACGGCCGGCCGCGGAGCGGCCGTGTTGCTGGGTTCTTGATTGGGTTCGTTGATCATAGGTTTATCCTCTTATTTAATATCCGTTAAAACGGCACTTCGTCCATGTCGGACGCGGAAGACTTTTCCGCATGCGCTTCAGCCTCCACTGTCTCAGGGGCCGCCTGATCGTGCGCGCCGGAAGCGTCGGCCGCGGTCAGGAACTGCACCCTCTTGGCCACGACACGCATCACTTTGCGCTTCTGGCCGGTTTTGTCCACATACTCTGAGTTGGACAGGCGTCCCTCAACGTACACCGGGCAGCCCTTTTTGGCGCGTTCTTTGCAGCGCTCTCCCATCGGCCCCCAGACGGTGACGGGCACGTAAGATGTGTCGTCTTTCCACTCGCCCGAGGCCAGGTCCTTATAACGCCGGTTAACGGCCACATCAAAACTGCATACTCCGAGGCCTTTCTGGGTATACCGCATGTCCGGGTCCCTGGTAAGCCGCCCGGAGATCAGTACAAAATTCTGTTCGGGTATCCTGACATTCATAAAACCCCGGCGTTCGCCCTGTCCGATCGGGGGCTCAGCCGCCGCTTCCCGCCGGTCAGGCCTTCTTTACCGCGGGCTCGATGGGCGTCTTAAGCAGCATAGCCCTTAAAATAGACTCCTGAAGCTTGAGGTTGTGGGAAATATTTTTCACGGTCTCCGGGGCGGCCTTGACCTTCATATAGAGATAGAACCCGTCCCGGTGCTTCCCGACGGGGTGCGAAAATTTTTTTCTGCCCAACCTGTCCTCGTTAAGGATCTCGGCCTTTTCGTCCGTTACTATCTTCTTGGCCTTTTCCACGATCTCATTGGCCTCGGTATCGGAAACCTGGGGATTTATGATGATCATCAGCTCGTATGTGTTCATAGTAGATTAATAATACCAAATCAGAGGGGGGGCTATCAACCCAAAAATTCAGGAGCCGGCTTTAGCCGGCCTGAAGTGACGCGCGGCGAAGCGGCTGGCCGCTGTTTAACCGCTTCCCTTCCTTAAATCAGGCTATACGGCAGATCACGATCTGTTTCTGGCTGGCCCCGGTAAACGGGGTGCGGTCGAAACCGCCGTATTTCCTCACTATCTTAAAGCCGTTGTAGTGCAGTAACGCCTCGAGTTCGGCCGGGTAAAAACAGCGCATATTAAGCTTGCGGCAGCCTGCCGAGCGGCGTCCCGCCTTGTAATGCCAGGTTATGCGCGAGGTCTGGGCCGCCCTGTCATATGAATAGCGCTCGTTCACCAGGATATCCCCTCCGGTGCGCGGATCCTTGTAATAGCTGACCGGCAGCAGCTCCTCCGTATCCCTTACCAGGCAGCGCGGGTCGGGGTTAAAAACGTCCAGGATAAACCGGCCGCCGGGGGCGAGACGCTTCCTGATACCGGAGAAGAAAAGCTCCAGCGAAGCCCTGTCATGCAAATGCTGCATCGAATTGAAGGCGATGAAGATCAGCTTGAACTTGCCGTTAAGACTGATCTTCCTGACATCCGAGCGGACCAGCTTTATCTTAACCCCTTCAGAGGCGGCCTTCGCGCGGGCCCGCGCCAGCATCGGCCCGGCCACGTCCAGTCCGGTTATGTCGACGCCAGCTTTGGCCAGAGGGATGGTGAGGCGGCCGGTGCCGCAGGCGAGTTCCAGCACAGGCCCGCCGGCTTTTTTGGCCTCAGACAGGTAAAAAGGCAGGTCTTCGGGCAAAACTCCGTTATACAGATCGTAATGCAGCCCGTCCCAGTACACCTCTGATCCGTCCGGTATTTTATGTTTCATATAAATGCGGCTATATATACCTCTATATCAGCGGGCGCTTCCGGCATCGGGCCGCGATTATCACCGCCTGCGCCGCTTCCCCGCTAGTGCCGGAAGTGACGCATACCGGTCAGCACCATAGCGACGCCGAGCTTATCGGCTGCCGCTACAACTTCCTTGTCTTTGACCGAGCCGCCCGGCTGGATTATCGCGGTGACGCCGGCCGCCGCCGCGGACTCGACGGCGTCCGGGAACGGAAAGAAAGCGTCCGAGGCCATAACCAGCGTCCCCGGCTTCTGGTTCGTCTTCAGGAATTCACCGTACTTATACTTCGCCATGTGTACGGCGTCCACCCGGGACATCTGGCCGGCGCCTATACCGACCGTCTGTCCGCGGTCCGCCAGCACTATCGCGTTGGACCGCACATACTTAACCGCCGTCCAGGCGAATTTCAGCGCCTCCGTTTCCTCAGCGGATGGCCGCTTAAGCGTCGGGACTGCCCACTTGTCTCCCAGCAGCTGCCTGTCGTCCTCGCTGACCAGCACCTCATGACCGACAGACCTGAGCAGCAGGTGGTCGTTGGGGAAATTTTCCCACTTCAGGAGGCGCAGATTGGCTTTTGCGGCTAAAATTTCACGGGCCTTTTCGTCAAAATCCGGCGCGCAGACCACTTCTATGAATTTTTTCGCCAGAAATCCGGCGATGTCCCCCTCAAGTTTTCGGTTCACCGCTATTATTCCGCCGAAAGCGGAGAGCGGATCAGAGGCCCAGGCTTTTTCAAAGGCCTCCCGCAGGTCCGCGCCCGTTCCCATGCCGCAAGGAGTCACGTGCTTGAAAATAACGGCGGCGGGTTTGTCGAAATCCAGCACGGCCTGATAAGCGCCGTAGGCGTCCAGGATATTGTTATAGGAAAGTTCCTTGCCCTGCAGCAGGGTGAAAGGCAGTTTGTGGTTGCGCGAATACAGCGCGCAGCTCTGGTGCGGGTTTTCACCGTAACGCAGCTCGTTTATCTTGTTCAGCCTCGCCTCGAATACTTCGGAGAATTCCGGCTTCGCGGAAGCGGCGGGCGGGCCGGCCTTCGCGGCGCCTGAGAGCGCCCCGAAGATGGCCGTGTCATAGGCACCTGTATGTTCAAAAGCCTTCACCGCCAGTTCTTTTTTCAGTTCGATCGGAACGCGCCCGTCATTGTTCCTTAACGCCCTCAGCACCTTGTCGTAATCCAGCGGGCTGGTCACTACAGCGACGTCCTTGTAATTCTTGGCCGCGGCCCGCAGAAGCGCCACGCCGCCGATGTCGATATCCTCTATAAGCTCCCCGGACCAGGGCGCGGCTTTCTTAGCCGTCTCAGCGAAAGGATAGAGGTTCACTATCACCATATCTATCGGCTCAATGCCGTACCGGAACGCCTCCTCGGCGTGCGCCGGGTCGTCCCGCTTGTACAGTATGCCGCCGTGCACCATGGGGTGCAGGGTTTTTACCCTGCCGTCCAGCATTTCAGGAAATCCGGTCAGCGTCTCAAGCGCGCGCGCATGCACGCCGGCCGAAGCCAGAAGCTTATAGGTTCCGGAGGTGGAAATTATCTCAACGCCCGACTGCGCCAGAGCTTTAGCGAACTCCACCGCGCCGCTCTTATCGGAGACGGAGATGAGCGCGCGCCTCACGCGGCCCGGCTCATTTTCCGCGGGCTTCAGGAACGAGATCTTATTGCCGTCTATTTTAACCAGCTCCCTGCAGAAAAGGTCGGCGGCTTTGGGATAGATCCTGTGTTCAGCCGCGCTCACCCTGGCGGACAGAGATGCGGGCGTATCGTCGGAAAAAACGGTCACGGCCTGCTGCATCACCACCGGGCCGCTGTCATATTCCCCGCTCACGAGATGCACCGTGGCGCCGCTCAGGCGCGTTCCGGCAGACAGGACGGCTTCGTGCACTTTCATGCCGTAAAAGCCCTTGCCGCCGAACGCCGGCAGCAGCGCCGGGTGCACGTTGAGTATCCTGTTATGAAAAGCCTTAAGCGTCTCGGGCCCCAGCTTCAGCATAAAGCCGGCCAGACAGACCAGGTCCGCTTTATAGCGGAGGCACAGGTCCTTCAGATAAGAGTCGTAATTGCGGGGATCGGCGAATTTCTTAGGGTCCGCTACCACCGTAGGTATATTTTCCGCGCCCGCTCTTTTAAGGGCGCCGGCTTCGGGCCTGCTCGATACCACCAGCACGATCCGGCCTGCCAGTCTTTGCGCTTTAGAGGCGTCTATCAGCGCCTGCAGGTTGGTGCCTTCGCCGGAAGCAAAAACGACGAGGTTCTTCATTCCTGTCCCCCTATGGCGTATATAGCGAGCTGCAGAAGCTCGTTGAATTTTTTTTCATCCGGACCGATTAAGCCGTTATTCCACGAGCCTGTAAGGCAGTACCAGTCCTCATTATTTTTTTCCAGAAGCCAGACCGCGCTCAGAACGCCCGGCTCCTGCCCGCCCTTATAGCCGGCGTAGGCGAACTTGTTCCGGGGCGCATCCAGCCCCGGAGCTGCGGCCATTATCTTCCTGGCGGCACCGTCCTTATTTTTCCGGAAATATTCCATAAGCCGGCACAGGTCCGCAGGGGAAGCGTGCCACCCTATGCGGTCCATCGCGAACGGTCCGGGGTTATAAGCCCCGGAGCTCAGCGGCTCACGCGAGATCTTATCCAGCATCATATATCTCTCCGGCGTAGAGGCGTTTGCGTACTTCAGGGCCGTCGTCGTATCGCTTCTCAAACGGAACACGTCGGACGTTTTGAGAAAGGGCGTGGTGAGCCCCGGGGCCGAGTGCCCAAGCTCCGGCAGCAGGCGCTCTATGGTCCCGCGGCCCAGGCTGTCCGCCAGCGCGTCGGCAGCCGTATTGTCGTTCTCTGAGATCATCCCCAGAGCCAGCGTATACACTGTCGCCGGGGCCCCGTCCGGCCAGTTGCGCATCCTGCCGGGGGGCAGGGACTTGGCGGACTCCTTCACCGTAAGCACCTTCTTCCAGGAATATCCCTTCCGCTGCGCGGCGCCCAGCAGATAAAGCCTGGAGACCGAAGCTATGGCGAAGGCCTCGTCAGGATTAAGCGCCTCCAGAATCGCTCCGGGCGCGTTCAATTTCACCGCCAGAAACCCGGTGCGGCCAGGCAGGGCGGCAAACTGCTCCTTAACCGACGCAAGGGGCACATTCCTGCGGCTGGGCGTTGTAAAGAACATTCCGGAGATCAGCCCGGTTTCACCGTTAACGGTCAGGAGCACAGGCAGCTGCACCCCTTTTTCGGTCTCGAAAATAAAATGCGCGGAGTCCGGAGAATCGGAGGATTTAAATCTTACCAGCGATATTTGGCCGTACTCGCGACAGATCCTGGACAGCAGCTCCACGGTTTTTTCCAGCGAGGCGGATTTATAAAAAGTCCTGTCAAACAGGCCTTTGACGCGCAGAGGTCCGTTCATCTGGACGGCCAGTGCCTCCGCTTTGTTCTTCAGGAGCCTGTTTCCGGTCAGAGCCGCGGTCAGGGCTCCGTTCTCCTCCGAAAGAGGCGCTTTTTCCTGCGCCACGGAACCGGCGGCCAGCGTCAGCCAGATACAGACCATAATATTAAGGGTCTTCATGATGTATTCCTCTTGCGCAACCCCTTTACCAAATCCTTCCCGCTACGCCTGCTCTATTACAACGTTACCGGTCCCCCTGACCACCCGGCCTATCGCCACGGCGTTTTTGAGAGTTTTCAACGCTGTCCGCGCGGCGTCGGCGCGCACCACGGCTATCATACCGATGCCCATATTGAAAGCGTCCCACATCTCAGGCTCCGGGATAGCGCCGGCCTTCTGGACCAGCCGCATTATAGCCGGCACGCGCCAGGCGCCCTTATCCACCACCGCATTCACTTTTTTAGGCAGCACGCGCTCCAGGTTTCCGGATATGCCGGAGCCGGTTATGTGCGCCAGCCCGAGAACGTCGCGCCCCTCTTTTTTAAGCGCGGCGCGCAGCCTGTTGATATCCTTCACATAGATGCGCGTCGGGATCAGCAGCTCCCGCGCGTGCTTTTTCAGAAGCCCGCCTTTCAGCGCCGCGCGGATGAGGGAATAGCCGTTAGAGTGAAAGCCGCTTGATTTCAGGCCGATCAGCACATCGCCGGGCCTGATGCCGGAGCCGTCGATGGCTTTTTTATTTTCAACTATCCCCACGGAAAAGCCCGCCAGGTCATACTCTCCCGGGCGGTAAAAGCCCGGCATCTCCGCCGTCTCACCGCCCAGCAGAACGGATTCCCCCTGCCGGCAGCCCTCTAGGATGCCGGCTATGATCTTTTTGGACCGGGCCAGGTCCAGTTTGCCTGTGGCGTAGTAATCCAGGAAAATCGCCGGGCGCGCGCCGCAGCAGAGGAGGTCGTTCACGCACATGGCCACAAGATCGATACCGATGGTGTCGTGCCTGTCCAGCAGGAAAGCCAGCTTCAGCTTTGTCCCCACGCCGTCGGTGGAGGCCACCATGCTGTACTTCCCCCCTGATTCCGCCACCGGGAACAACCCCGCAAAGCCGCCTATGGCCTTGGATTTTTTCTGCAGGAATTCCGTGAATTTGTCTGACAGCTTAACATCTACGCCGGATTTTTTATAGGTGGTCATGCCTAAAATTATACAATTATACCGGTTGATGCGGTCACTAAGGAGATTTTATGTCATTGATACTGCGCGAGTTCCAAGATAAGATCGGCATCCTCACCCTGAACAACCCGGAAAAGCGCAACGCGCTCAGTCTTGAGCTGTGCGACGAACTGCTGGAAGCGCTGGAAAATTTAAAGAGCCTCA
Organism: uncultured Elusimicrobiaceae bacterium; assembly: GCA_964587805.1. GTDB lineage: Bacteria > Elusimicrobiota > Elusimicrobia > Elusimicrobiales > UBA9959 > YA12-FULL-51-18. The sequence continues at coordinate 35,257 of CAZPMW010000002.1, read as the reverse complement.
AGGCGCCGGTGGTCATTATCCGGGCGCCCCGCGACGCCAGGGTCTGGTCGGCCGGGCACGATATCCGGCAGCTGCCCAAGGTCAGCCACGACCCGCTTGCCTACGACAGCCCCATGGAAAAGGTTCTGCGCGCCATACAGGAATATCCGGGCGCGGTAATCGCCCTGGTGCAGGGCGGCGTCTGGGGCGGCGCTTCGGATATCATCGTAACCTGCGACATCGCCATCGGAGACGAAACTTCCACTTTCGCCATCACGCCGGTCAAGATCGGCCTGCCCTACAACGCCTCCGGCATCGTTCATTTCATCAACCGCGTCGGCTTGAGCATAGCCAAGGAAATGTTCTTCACCGCCGAGCCGGTCAAAGCCGAGCGCGCCTACCATTTCGGCATCCTGAATCACCTGATCTCCTCCAAAGAGATAGAAAAGTTCACGCTGGACCTGGCCGCAGTGATAGCCGCCAATTCGCCTTTAGCCGTGGCGGTCATAAAAGAACAGTTCAGGCTGCTGTCGGAAGCGCACCCGATAACCGCGGACGCGTTCGAGCGCATACAGGCGCTGCGGCGCAAGGTATACAACAGCCACGATTACGAAGAAGGCATCAAAGCCTTTTTTGAAAAGCGAAAACCCGCGTTCAAGGGGGAGTGAGAGAATGAAACTCCGCCGGGCTGCGATAACACTGTTCTGTGTTTTCTGCTGTCTTTATTACGCCGGACGATATACGCACACGGTAACCTCCGTCACATTTTTCCAGAACATCTCACCGGCCATAACGTTCTATTCGGAATATCCCGCCCACCCGCGTCTGCGCCTCCTCCTGGAAAGAGAGAATATTGAAGCGCGCGTCCGCGGCCTTGCCTCGGACTTTGAAAAAGCCTCGTTCCTCAGGTCCTGGGTCGCGGGAATGCATTGGGATAAAAACTACCCCGAGCCGTATCCGCCGTGGGACGCTCTGACCATCCTTGACTGGATAAGATCCGGCAGAACCGGCGGCCATTGCGGCCAGCGCGGAATAATTTTCGGGCAGGCCTGCCAGGCGCTGGGCATACCGGTGCGCTATGCCGACCTCGCCGCCAGTAATAACGCAGGGGGACATTTCACCGTGGAGGTCTACATAAAGGAACTGCGCAAATGGATAATAATGGATCCCACTTTCGACTATAGCGTCAAAGAGAACGGAAAGTTCCTGAGCGCGCGCGAGGCCCATGAGCGCCTTGTCGGAAATGCAGCCAGCGGCGTCAGTCTGGACCCCGCCAGAAGCCGGGCGAAAACCATGGACCAGCTGAAGCTGTATTATTACTATAGGTACTACCTGAGGAACAATTTCCTCTCCGAACCGGTCGCAGTCACGCGCCTTGATCACGGCAGGGACGGCACAGAAATCGTGTTCAATGAAAAACGCCTTCACCTGCTGGATGCTTTCACCAGGGATAAGGCCTCCAGGAGCTCTGACTTCTCCGGTTCCGCCGGAGATTTTGACTGGCCTTACAGGGACCCGGGAATAACGCTAAAGCCCGGGCCCATGACATCTCTGCTTCTGGCTTCAAACGATCCCGCCGTCAAACAATGCGTGATCTCGGTAAACGGCAGGGAATCCGCGGCCGATCTTCCGTTCCGGGTAAAGCTTGCCGGCGGAAGAGATAACGTGGTTGTTGTCATGGACGCGGGCAGGGCCTTCGGGGCGATAATAAAGCTGAGGCCGGTATGGCGCAGATGACGCCGTAACTTTTTAATATCACGGCCATTTATGTCTGGGGTAGCGGCGGGCGAGCTGGGGCCGCAGCTTCGGATAGCTCTCCGCCCAGAAGCTTTTCAGATCTTTTGTCACCTGCACCGGGCGCATCGAAGGCGCCAGGATGTGTACCACCAAAGCGACCCGCCCGGCCGCGATGCGCGGGGTTTCATTCAGCAAAAACAGGTCCTGTATCTTCGCCTCCAGGAACGGCTCGCGTCCGCGCGGATAGCTGACCTTCGCCCTGCGCCCCCCCGGCATTTCTATCCTGCGCGGAGCGTGCCGTTCTATCAGCCTGTTCTTTTCAGGGCCGAACCAGCTCTGCAGCGCGCCCATAACCGGCCGCCCTTTAGCGTCGGCCACGCTCTTCGCCCCGGCGCAGACGTCAGCGATAATCAGTTTGACATCCTCCTCATCCAGCGGAACCAGCCCGAGGTCGGGGCAGGCCCGGGCAAGAAATTCCACGCGCGCCAGCCAGTCCTCGGCGTCCTCGTTCCAGGCTGTTAATTTCTGGCGTCCGCTGATGAACTCCTCCGCTATAAGGCCGGAAGACGCCCGGTCGGGGGCGGCGCCGGAGATCTCGCTCCGTATCGTTATGCCGCGGTACACAGTAAGCGTTTCGGTGACAGGGGTGCGCATCTCCTTGTCCAGCGCGGGACGGGAAACGGTTTTAACGTCCCCGGGAAAGTCTTCGCGCAGCCAGGTCTCGCTGATCTCCGCGGCGAATGAAAGAGTTATATCCGCGCCGGCCCGGCCCGGGGTTTCAAGCGCTTCTCCCGCGCAGATCAGGGGCGCCCCGGCCGCCGCGCTCTTTGGATTAATGCGCACGCTCTTTCCCCCGGTAAGCCGGTAGTGCCCCTTCTCACCGGATATCAACGCGGCCACGCGGTCCGGGAAGGCGCGCAAAAAGCACCGCGCCGCGCGCGAGAGCCCGCCGCTCCGGGCCGGATGCGCGTCTCCCGCGAGACGTTTGGCCAGCTTCCATGTTTCCCGCGCCGCTCCGGGGTCCATACCGGCGCGCAGACAGGCGTCCTGGGTAAAGCCGGAGGCGGCGCATAAATCCAGCGCCTCCGCTACACCCGCCAGATCGGAGCGCAGATCCGCGCCGGGCCGCATATTTCCCCCGCCTTCCAGCCGCAGACCGCGCCCCTGAGCGGCAGCCGCCGCAAGGGCGCATTCATAGGAGCAGTCCAGCCGGCATGCCTCCACCATCATGCGCGAATAGCGGGGATGAAGCGGGTACCCGGCCATGGCCCGGCCGTCTCTCGTAAGCCCCCCGCGTTCGTCAATAGCGCCAAGATCCCGCAGCAGGCGTTCGGCGCGTTCAGCGGCCGCCGCTGGCGGCGGATCAAGCCAGCGCAGGGAGTTAAAATCCGGGAAGCCGCATATTTTCAGCGTCAACAGAGCCTCACTGAGGTCCAGACGTTTGATTTCAGGTTCCAGAGCCGGGGGACGGAAAGCGTTTTCGCGTTCGGTCCAAAGTCGCGCGCAGACGCCTGGCGCGGTTCTGCCGGCACGGCCGGTTCTCTGCTCGGCCGAAGCCGCCGGTATCGCCTCGGTGAACAATGTGTTGATGCCGCGCGCGCCTTCGAACCGCGCCACTTTGGCCAGGCCGCTGTCCACTACGGCGGTGACGCCGTCTATGGTCAGAGAGGTTTCGGCGATATTCGTGGCGACTATTATCTTGCGCCTGTCTGACTGGGCCAGCGCCGCGTCCTGCTCTGACGGCCGCAATTCGCCGTGCAGAGGCATGACTGCGAAATCTGAAAGGGCGGGGAGCCGGGACAGCGCCAAAGCCGTTCTGCGTATCTCGAACACCCCCGGCATAAAGACGAGAGCGTGACCGCCGTTAACGGCGGGAAGAATGCGCTCGCAGGTTTTAGCCGCGGCCTCCCACGGGGGCAGGCGGGACACGGCTTCGTGTGCGTAAACGACGCGCACCGGGTACATCTTACCCCCGGCGGATACAACTTCGCACGGGGCCATATATTCCGCCAGCAGACCCTCGTCGATAGTGGCCGACATTACCGCCACAAGCAGGTCCGGCCGCGGCCCGCGCTGAAGCGCGAGACAGGCCGCCAGGGTCAGGTCCCCGTGGATATGACGCTCATGGAATTCGTCTAGTATGACGGCAGAATATTTGGAAAGATGCGGGTCCGAAGCAAGCTCCCGCAACATGATGCCTTCGGTCTCAAAGATGATGCGGGTTTTGGGCCCGGTCTTATCCTCGAAGCGGACGCGGTACCCGACCTCTCCGCCCGGTATTCCGCCGCGCTCGCCAGCCACGCGCGCGGCAAGCATCCGCGCCGCCAGCCGGCGCGGCTCCAGCACGGCTATCTTGCCTTTGAGCGTTCCGCTATCCAGCAACAGCTGCGGCACTTTAGTGGATTTTCCGGAACCCGGAGGCGAGGAAATTATCAGCCGGCGGCTTCGCGCCGCCGCCCGCAATATGTCTTCAGACTTATCCAGTATCGGAAGCCGGGTCATTAAACCGCCTTAAATTCCTATCGCTGCCCGAAATCAAGGCAAAGGCCTGACCCCGATTCCGCCGCACATGACCGCATTAAGTCAGCCTAAACAATGGCCCAGTTTTCCCTGGCCATTATAGCCTTCAGGCCTTTGTGAACATTTTCTTTGCCTATTGTTTCAATTATGCCGCCATGATCAAGGCGCAGCAGAACCTGCGGCTGGACATCGCAAAACACGAATCTTGTTCCTGAGCTCCTGAACGTTTCAATAATTTTTCTCAAAGCGTTAATGCCGGTGCTGTCTATAAACGGAACATGCGTAAATTTCAGGATTATCACGGCCGGATTATTATGTATTTCCTCCATGACATCTATAAATTTGTGAATGGCCCCAAAAAACATAGGGCCGCTGATCTCGTAAAGTACCACCCCCTCCGGCAGCCGCTTAGAAATGCGTTCGTCATCAATATAATCGGTCTCGGTCTCGGCATCCTCATCATGAAGAGATTTCACTAGTCTTGTACTAGTTGATGCGCTCATGCCCCTGATGAAGGTTATGGCGGAAAGTACAACGCCTATTTCAATGGCGGCGGTAAGGTCAACGAAAACGGTAATGGACAGCGTCATTACCGTTACCACGGCCGCGCTTCTCGATAGGCGGATATTGCCCAGCACCGCGCGCCACTCGCTCATGTGATAAGCCACTGATATCAATATCCCCGCCAGACACGCTAAAGGGATATATTGAACCAGCCCCCCCAGGAACAGCATTACCATAAGCAGCGTAACGGCGCTGACCATCCCCGCCACCGGGGTCCTGCCGCCATTTTTCACATTCGTAGCCGTGCGGGCGATGGCCCCCGTTGCCGGAAGCCCGCCAAAAAGAGGGCTGACAATATTGGCAGCGCCCTGTGCGATCAGCTCCATGTTCGACCGATGGCGTCCCCCTATCATTGCGTCCGCAACCACTGCCGCCAGCAACGACTCAATGGCGCCCAGAATAGCGATAGTAAAAGCCGGGCGCAGCAGGGCTTTCATAACAGACAGATCAAATGTCGGCAGGGCCGGGCGCGGCAGGGAGCTTGGCAGAGCCCCGAATCTGGAACCGATGGTCTCTACTTGCAACCCCAAGACGTAGGCGATCAGAGAAGCCAGCAAAATGGCTAACAATGAGCCGGGGATTTTTTTTATTATTTTACCTGAAAACCATATAGTCGCTATCGTAAACGCGGCCAATCCCGCTGCTGAGAAATTAACCTTATCAAGATTTCTGACCAGGAGCACAATTTTCTCAACCACATCGGCAGGCATATTGGTTAGACCAAGCCCCAGGAAATCCGGTATCTGCCCGATGAATATCAACACAGCTATCCCGAATGTGAAACCGATAGTGACGGAGTACGGAATGAATTTAATCAGGGAACCGAGCCTGCAAAGCCCGAATATCACCAGCAGCACCCCGGCCATGATTGTGGAAACAAGCAGACCATTGTAACCGTGCTGCTGTATAATACCGTAAACGATAATAACAAAAGCCCCGGTAGGGCCGCCTACTTGAACCCGGCTGCCGCCGAATGCTGAGATGATAAATCCGGCAATTATTGCCGTGTAGAGTCCTTTTTCCGGGGTGACGCCAGAGGCGATGGCGAACGCGATAGCCAGAGGGATGGAAACAATGCCCACTATCAGGCCGGCGATGGCGTCTTTGCTAAATTGCTGTTTGGAGTAATCTTTAAGAGTATCAAACAACTTCGGAACAAACATATTGACGTCCTTGGATGGAGGCAGGTCCTTACTCTTTACCTTTCCGGTTTTACGGCAGCCGGGAAGGTTGTTGATTTGTTGTCCAATTCCGCCTTCCCTTCGGGAATTATGCGATTATAAGAATGGCGTGATAAATCTCCTGTGGTCCACCCAGTGACAGAAGACTTGATCCGTGTGAGTGGGAACGCTGCTTAAACGCTTCAATGCTCTGTTTGCGCGATTGACTATCCGGCGGACATGCCGGCGGATTTATCTCTGGCGGAAAAACAGACCCTGGTCAGCGGAAATGGTCGCGGAGCATCCGGACCAGGCCTTCGGTAGCCTTGCCTGGGATCTCTTCGCCTTCCCAGTTTATGGAGAAATGAGCGTTACGCTGCGTCGGCTTAACATAGGTCTCATACATCGGCATGACCGTGGCGAGGATCTGGTGCTTTGCCCCCTCAATATCGCGGCCCCTTTCGGTAATATCGCGCTGGACCCGCCTGAGCATGGCTGTCACCATGCCGGTTGAGACGAAGATCTTATAGTCGCATAAGGCCAGCAGCTTCGGAAAATACAGAGTGTACAGCCCCTCTATAACTATCAGCCGCGTGGGTTCGCAGCGAACTGATTCTTTCTCGCGCGTATGAAGTTTAAAATCGTAGAGCGGCTGCTGTATCCCGTTCCCGGCGCAGAGCTCCGTCAGCTGTTTGATGGCCAGCGCGGAATCCATGGCGTCCGGATGGTCGAAGTTATAGGCCTTGCGGTCCTCAAAGGCCAGATGGTCCAGCGGCTGATAATAGTTATCCAGCGAAAAAAGCTGGCCGTCCACGCCGATCTTTCTGCACTCCTCTATAAGCCTCCTGGCCAGCGTGGTCTTGCCGGAGCCGGAGCCGCCCGCTATGCCCAGAACGAACCGAGATTTTTTATTGTTATCCATCATGGCGTCGCCTCGGCTATATCAAAGCATTTATAAGCGGTCCTTATAAAGTCCGCCGTCGGCCAGCTGGCCGCACGCTGCGGCGATATCGGCGCCCTTTTCCCGGCGCAGGTAGGACCTCAGGCCGGCGGCCATGAGTATTTTCTGGAACTCCTTCCCCTTATCCATGCCGGCAGGCGAAAATCCGGTTTTTCCGGACGGATTATATCTGATCAGATTTATTTTGCAGTTTACGCCGGAAACCAGCGCCACAAGCTTCTCAGCGTCGGCGGGCGCGTCGTTCAGACCGCCGAACAATATGTATTCGAAAAACACCGCCCGCCCTGAGCGCTCGCAATAATCGCGCGACTCGTCAATTACGGAACTTAAGGGATATTTGTCGCTCATCGGAACCAGCCTCGCCCTCTGCCGCTCATCGGCCGTGACGATCGATACGGCCAGGTTCACTTTAAGGCCGGATTCCGCCAGCGCCCTTATCCCCGGATTAACTCCGACGGTAGATACGGTCATCCTGCTCTGTGGTAGATTTGATTTCTTTTGATCGGAAAGTTCCAGGATGCTTCTTTTCACATTCTCCCAGTTCAGGAAGGGCTCGCCCATGCCCATAAACACTATGCTCTGAAGCGCGCCGCCGGCGGCCGCCCGGCAGGCGGCGAACTGCCCCAGAATTTCCCCGGCGGTGAGGTCGCGCCTAAATCCCAGCGCCCCTGTGGCGCAAAACCCGCAGCCGCAGGCGCATCCCGACTGCGATGAAAGGCAGGCCGAGGCCCGGCCCTTGTTGAACAGCACCACGCTCTCTGCCGGCGCCCCGTCGCTGAATCTGAACAGCAGCTTCACGGTCCCGTCCAGCTTAGAAACCCGCGTTTCTATCGCCGCCCCGGGCACGTTCCAGGTATCTATGGAGAACATAGTCGGTTATTGTCTGTCGCGGGCCCGGCGGCTCATAAGGGAAAGCACGCCGGAGTTTTACGGCTACTTACCGAGGCGGAGCTTCATCCGGCAATTTAAACAGTCGAAATCCAGGCGGAACAGGCGCTTTTCTTCGTCTTCAAGATAGAGCGGATCCGCGGGTCCGGCGGCGCCCTCTTTGGGACACAGCTTTGGGCGGCGGAGGCAGAGGCTGATGGTCATCAGGGTCCGGCCGGTCAGGTCGGCGCCTGCTTCGGCGGCGCGCTCTTTCACAACCGCGCCATGGCGCTTATAAAAAGCCTCGGCTTTAGAATTCAGCACGTTTGCCGTAAAATCAAGTTCTTTCTCCGGGTATTTGTGCGAGGTCCTCTCCAGCCTGGTCTCTATGCGCTTATAACCTGACTCCCTGGCCTTGTCCAGCTGGCCCAGGACCTTGCGCCGCAGATCGTTCAGAATGCTCACCGGGATGAAATAAGCCGCCTTAAGCGAAAGCTCCAGACCCTGCAGATAAAACCCGCTCTCCCCCGTTTTTGAAAGCTGTCTTTTAATCGTTTCTGCCGCCGCTTCGGGCTTGTCGGCCTTCGTTTTCTCCGGCATGCACGAGATCTCCGCCTCAAACCCTTCCTCGTCGGTCGCGCTCAGCAGGAACCCCGTATCCGTTTCGCTGAACTTCAGCTTAACGCCTATCCTTCGCTCGGGCTTGGCGCGCTCCAGGACCCGGGCAAATTCCCTGTCCAGGTTCCGGTAAATAAGCGTCCCCTCCGAAATCCCGCGCGTGCTTACCGGAGTCACATTGCCATTCTGCACAATATTAACATGCGTACCGCTCAGCGCCCCGCGCGTATCGAAAAAAGCTATGCCGTCTCCGTTGTTCAGCCGGCAGTGGCAGTCCAGCCGGAACGATTTAAGGCCCACCTTCACCGCTCGGCCCACTGGCTCGCCGATAAATTTAGGGCTGTCCGGCGACGCCATGTCCGGACCGGGCCCGTCCAGCAGATATTCGGTATATCCCCGGTTGAATGTTTTGGCGAGGTCCGGAGTAAATTCGATGAACGCCTTGCCCGCGGAGCTCTTCGCCATCCTTCTCGCGGCCAGCGCCTTGTCCAGCTCCCGGCGATAATATGACACTACGTTGCGCACATAGTCCGCGTCTTTAAGCCGCCCCTCTATCTTCAGGGAAGTTATCCCCGCGTCTATCAGGTCCCCCAGCCGCGACGACAGGTTCAGGTCTTTAAGCGAGAGCAGGTGCTTGTCCTTTACCAGCACATTTCCGGCCGCGTCCCTGAGCGAATAAAGCTTGCGGCAGGGCTGCGCGCATTCGCCGCGGTTCCCGCTGCGGCCGCCCAGCGCGAAGCTCAGCCAGCACTGCCCGCTGTGCGAGGCGCACAGCGCCCCGTGAACAAAGAACTCAAGCCCGACGGAAGTTTTAGCTCTGATATTCTTTATGCCGGCCAGAGAAAGCTCGCGCGCGAGGATGATTCTGCTAAAGCCCGCTTTTTCCAGGAACACCGCTTTCTGTGGCGTAAGGTTATGCGTCTGGGTGCTGGCGAAAAGAGGGATAGGCGGCAGGTCAAGCTCCAGCAGCCCCATATCCTGTATGATGACGGCGTCGGCGCCCGCATCCCACAGGCGGCGTATTAGTTTAGCCGCGCTTTCAAGCTCCGCGTCAGTGAGTATGGTGTTCACCGCGGCGTAAACCTTCGCGCGATATCTATGGGCGTAAGCCGCCAGCCTGCCTACATCCTGCACGGAGTTCGCCGCAGCGTGGCGGGCGCCGAATTCCTCCGCCCCGATGTAGACCGCGTCGGCGCCGCAATTGACGGCGTCTATGCCGACCGCGGCGTTCTTTGCGGGAGCGAGCAGTTCGATTTTTTTAATATCCATATAACTGTGTAAATAGTAAGCCGTAAATCGTAAATAGTCCGGAGGTGTCCTGCGGCTGTGTAAACAGTTTAAAGGTTTCTCGCCGCTGGCCGCTCACAATTCGCTATTCACGACTTACGATTTACATCCTGCGATTTACGTCTGTCTTTCTGTTACAGCGACTTGACCCGCGAGGAAACGGCGTCCCGGGTCTGGGCGTAGTCGGAGTCTATCTTATAGTATTGATATGTCAGCTTGGCGACGCGTGAGATAAAGTTTTTAGCAGTGGTATAGTCAGGGCCATTGCCGGTCAGCACTGAGATCAGGTAATCGCCACGGGGGGAGAAAACTATGCCCACATCATGGCAGGACCGGCGCAGCAGGCCGGTTTTATGGCCTATCTCCCAGCCCAGCGGCAGGCCTTTTCGCAGGCGGCTGCGGCTTTTATTATGCTTTAGCACATCCAGCATGAATTCGCTTGAAGTCCTGTCCACCATCTCTCCTCTGTAAATGCGCTCCATCAACACGGTCATTTCCCGCGCGGTGGTGTAGTTCTCCCTGGTCACATGGCCGGAGGTCAGGCTAAGGCCCTCCGGGTAGATCTTGGTGGTGACGAGCCCGATTCCCTCAAAAGCTTTCTGGAAATATTCTATGCCCATATCCTCTATGAGCATTTTAGTCGCGGTATTGTCGCTTTCGGTTATCATCTTGTAGATGATCTCCATAACGCTCAGGCGCGTTCCCTCCCGCACCCATTTAAGCGAGCCGGAGCCGCCGGCCCTGTCCCTGTGGGTCAGCTTGATCTGCGTGTCCAGGGAGATCTCGCCGCGCTTGATCTTCTCACAAACGGCCACCATGATCGGGACTTTTATGAGGCTTGCCGAGGGGAAAAGCCGGTCCGGGTTATACTCCCATGTCCTGTCTGAGTTCAGGTCCTTGAGGTAGATGCCGACATTGCCGCGATAATTATAGGCGAGCTTCTCGAGGCCCGCGGCCATGGTCTGCCATTCCTCGTCCTTTATGGGATTGGGCACCACCTTCTCGTGGTAGATATCCGCGTCTGAAGGGTTGAACCGGTTGACCAGATATCCGCCGGACTTATAAATCAAAAAACCCAGGAGCGGGATAAAAAGCACCCAGAAGATGCTACCGTATGAGGAGGCGCGCGAGGCGCCGCAGGCCCGCTGCTGGTGCCTGGGCGCGCTGTAATAATGGCTGATACGCGGATTACTGCTGTCCTTCAAGTTGGCTCTCCTGGGATGTGCCTGGTTACGCGATGCCGAGGTCGAGGTCCTCTCCGGAGCCTTTGTAGTCGACCTTAACGGTGCCGCCCTTGGTAACCTGCTTGGTCAGCAGGAACTCGGACAACGGGTCCTCCAGCAGGCGCTGGATGGTCCGCAGCAGCGGGCGGGCCCCGTAGTTAGGATCGAAACCTTTTTCGATAAGATGCTTTTTGGCTTCTTTGGTGATGGTGAATTTCACGCCCTTGGCGTCCAGCTTTTTGTCCACCTTCTTCAGATTAAGCTCCAGTATCTTATCCATGTCCGCCATGGTCAGCGGCTTGAAAACTATTATCTCGTCCAGGCGGTTGATAAATTCCGGATTGAACACGCGCTTAACCTCGTCCATCACGGTGTCCTTCATCTCGCGGTAATCCTTTTCGCGGTCCTCGGCGGGCATAAATCCGAGGGATTTGCCTTTGGAGATAAGGCGGGCGCCGACGTTAGAGGTCATGATAATGATCGTGTTCTTGAAGCTCACTTTATGACCCAGGCTGTCGGTCAGCGTACCCTCGTCCATTATCTGCAGCAGGATATTGAACACGTCGGGATGCGCTTTTTCCATCTCATCCAGCACCACGACGGAATAGGGCTTGCGGCGCACCAGCTCCGTCAGCTTGCCGCCTTCCTCGTAGCCCACGTAGCCGGGAGGGGCGCCGATAAGGCGCGAGACCGAGAATTTTTCCATATACTCGGACATATCTATGCGGACCATAGCGTCCTCGTTGCCGAAGAGAAAGTCCGCCAGCACGCGGGCGAGTTCGGTCTTGCCCACGCCGGTGGGTCCCAGGAAAATAAAATTACCGATGGGCCGCTTTGGATCCTTCATGCCGGTGCGGCTGCGCTTGATGGCCTGCGTCACTATCTTCACCGCCTCTTCCTGGCCGATCAGCCTCTGGTGGATCTCATCCTCCATATGTTTGAGCTTTTCCATCTCGCTCTCGGTCATGCGGGTTACCGGAATGCCTGTCCACTTTGAGGCTATCGCGGCTATATCCTCCTCGGTAACTTCCGGGACCACTTTATCGCGGCCTTCGCGCCATTTCTTTTTATTATCTTCCAGCGCTTTTTTTAATTCTTTTTCTTTGTCCCGGAGCTTGGCGGCTTTCTCATACTCCTGGCCGTAGATCGCGGCGTTCTTCTCTTTTGAGACCTCCTCGATGGCGGCCTCTTTCTCCTTGAACTCCGACGGCGCTATTGAAAGCTTGAGCCTGGCGCGCGAGCCGGCCTCGTCCAGCAGGTCTATGGCCTTATCCGGCAGAGCTCTGTCGGTGATGTATTTATCGGAAAGCTGGGCGGCGGCGATGATAGAGGCGGCCGCGTATTTGCACTTATGATGCACCTCATACTTCTCCTGGAGGCCGATCAGTATCTCTATCGCCTCCTCCACCGAAGGGGGATCCACCACGATGGGCTGAAAGCGGCGCTCAAGCGCCGGATCGCGCTCGATATGTTTGCGGTATTCGTCGAATGTGGTCGCGCCGATGCACTGCAGCTCGCCGCGTGCCAGGGCGGGCTTCAGCATATTGGAGGCGTCTATGGCCCCTTCGGCCGCGCCGGCGCCTATCACGGTATGCAGCTCATCGATAAACATGATGATTCCGTTCTTGGCCTTGCGTATTTCTTCTATGATGCTTTTAAGGCGCTGCTCGAATTCTCCGCGGTACTTGGTGCCGGCCACTATGGAGGCCAGATCGAGGCTGAGAAGCCGCTTATTAAGCAAAGTGTCGGAGATCTCTCCGGACGCTATCTTCTGGGCCAGGCCCTCCACTATCGCGGTCTTACCCACGCCGGGCTCGCCTATAAGGACAGGGTTGTTTTTCGTGCGGCGGCCCAGCACCTGGATAACGCGGTCCATCTCGTTGCTGCGGCCTATCACGGGATCCAGTTTCCCCTCTTTAGCCATCTGGGTGAGGTCGCGCGCGAATTCATCAAGCGTGGGCGTTTTGCTCTTGCCTTTGGCGGCGGAGTGATGCCCGCTCTGTCTTGCCTGGGGAGCTTCCTTCTGAGTCTCTTTCTGCTCCATCTCGCCAAGGATGCTCAGCACCTCTTCGCGGACGGCCTCAAGCTTCATGCCGAGGTTCTCCAGCACTCGGGCGGCTACGCCTTCCTCTTCGCGTATGAGGCCGGTAAGGATGTGCTCCGTACCGATATAGGAATGGCTCATGTGCTGCGCCTCTTCCACGGCGTATTCCAGCACTTTCTTGGCGCGGGGAGTGAAGGGGATCTCGCCCAGCAGCATCATGTTGTCGCCTGTGCCCACTATTTTCTCGATTTCGGCGCGCACCTTCCTGAGGTCCACCCCGAGGCTCGCCAGCACCTGCGAGGCTACGCCCTCGCCCAGCGCGATGAGGCCGAGCAGGATATGCTCGGTGCCTACATAATCGTGGTTAAGGCGCTTGGCCTCTTCCTGCGCTATCAGAATGACCCGCTGAGCCCTCTCGGTAAATCGTGTTCCCATGATATTTCCTCCGGTCGGTCGCCAAAAATCCGAAAATCAAATGATAAAAACGGCGGCGTCTTTTACGCCGTCTGATTAGACATTATGACACATACACAATATATAAATCAAAGAAAACCAGACGATGTGCCGGCCAGCGCTCCGCGCTTCAGGCTTTTCGGACCTTTATCTTGAAGCCCTGGACGGATTCTATTACAACTTCGGCGCCGGCCGGAATGTCTCCGGATACGCTTTCGGCGGTCCAAAGTTCCCCCTCCGACAGAACGGTGCCTTTGGGCGTCAGGGCGCTTTTGGCCAGGCCTTTTTTTCCGGTCAGGCTCTCTATCCCGGTAACCACGCCGCGCATCTGCGCCCTGATGACCATCCAGGTGAGCGCGGCCGTAACGGCCAGCAATGATATAAGGGCGGAAGTAAGAATATGCATGGACAGGCTTAATCCTCCCAAGGACGGCTGATTAAAAAGCATCAGCGCGCCCAGAATAATAGAAACAACTCCGCCCAGGGTTAGCAGGCCGTAGCTGAGAACCTTGATCTCGGCTATAAAGAACACAAAGCCGAGCAGCATCAGCAGTATGCCGGCGAAATTGGCGGATAGCGTCTGAAAAGAATAGAAGCTGAGGACCAGCGATACCGCGCCCACAACGCCGGGCAGTATCAGGCCCGGATTATAAAGCTCGATGAACAGGCCGGCGGCCCCGAGGCTCATAAGTATCATGGCGATGTCGGGGTTTGTGACGGTCGCGAAAAACCGCTGGCGCCGGGTCTGGGACAGGACCTCGACTTTGGGCCCGTCTACCGAGATCCTGCCGAGGTCAGGAAGTTCAAAGCCGTTGATCTTCACAAAAAGGTCCGGCATGTCGGCGGCCAGGAAGTCGGCGACCCCGGCCTTCAGCGCGTCCTCAGCGGAGACGGACTCGCTTTTGGTCACGGCTTTTATAGCCCACTCCACATTGCGCCCTTTCTGCTGGGTGATGGATTTCATGTAGGCGGACGCGTCGTTAAGCATCTTATCTTCCATCGGGCCCTTCTTCCCGGCCTCTTTTTCACCAGGCAGGGAAGGCAGGGAGCCTATCACAACCGGGTGCGCCGCGCCGATATTAGTGCCGGGCGACATGGCGACGATATCCGAGGCCATCGCGATGAACACGCCGGCCGACGCCGCGCGCGCGCCCTGCGGATAGACATAGACCGCGACCGGAACTTCAGAGGCCAGGATTTTTTTTATTATTTCGCGCATGGACTTATCCAGTCCGCCCGGGGTGTCCAGCTGTATAACCAGAAGGTCAAACTTTCCTGAGTTGGCTTTATCAATGGCGGCGTTAATAAACTCGGAGGCCGCGGGAGTGATAACTCCTGAATAGGGCGCGGCCAGCACCGTCCTGATCTTATATGCCCCGGCCTTTTTTACGGCGGCCTTAGCCGGCTGCCCGGCTGAAAAGGCAAAAGTCGAGATTAAAAACACCAGCCCCGCCAGCCCGGTTATATTTTTCAGCATAGTCACTCCTTGCCAATCACTTCGCGCCCGCTCACGCCATATGTTTTTAATTATACCACTTCAACTGCGGCGGCACGACAGTACGCTGTCGGGGCTGTCTGCCAGAGTATTGTATCGCAGGAGGGCCCAATGAAAAGGACTACTGTGTTTATCGGAGTACTGAAAACCCAGGCAGACCTGGATATCCTTCTGCGCGACAGGTGGTACCGCGTCCCCGCTGACCGCGCGCCGAAGCGGGCCTTCCGCTATATCGCCTTTTATCAGCCGGCTCCATTTGGCAAGGCTGGCGGGCAAATACGCTACTATGCTGATGTTAAAAGCTGCTCCGCCGCCAGCCGGCTTGAGCTTATGCCCGGAGAGCCGCTGCATCCCGCGGCCGGCGCACGCTATATCAGATACGCCCTTGGCCCTCCGCGCGAAATTGCGCGCCCGGTAAGAAACGCCGGCGGAGAGCGGGTAAGCTGCGGCTACACCACCCTGCGCGGGCTGAAGTCTGCTGCCGATATCCACGCGCTGTTCGGAGCGCCGCCGCTTGAAAGGCTGCTCCGGCGGACGCTGAAACGGTCGGGGCTGGATTTCTCGCCTGAATACGGAGTGCGCGAAGGCTCGCGCTGCCGCTATAGGCTGGATTTCGCGGTCTTCTGCCCGCGCGGCAAACTGGACATAGAATGCGACGGGCGCAAATGGCATTCACACTCCTCCGTGAGGGCGAAGGACGCGCTGCGGGACGCCTGGCTGTCTGAAAGGGGCTGGGCCGTTATGCGCCTGTCCGAAGAAGATGTCGTAGCGCACAGGCGCCGGACGATGGCGCGCATAAGGGAGGCTGTGTTAAAGCTGGGCGGGGGCCCTAGCCGCGGCGAAGCGCCGTAATGCGCTCAAGCGCTTCCGCCCTGCGCTCCTGCGTTTCTGTAAGCGCCAGGTACGCGTAGTCGCCCATCACCTTGCTGTCCATCGGCATATGGAAGACTATCTCCCGGCCGAGCGTGGAAAGCAGTTCATCATGCGAGAAGGCGTACGGCTTGTCGTAAACCCTCGCCGCGTAAGCGCAGATCAGGTCGCAGGCGGGCCGGGCGCGGACCGCTTCACCGGCGCACATCCGCGCGTAAAGGTCCCAGCAGTCCATGCCCTTGGAGTGGTTTATCATGTCCAGGGTCAGCACGCCGGGAGGCCGGGCGTTTATCTCAAGCCCGAAACAGATTCCGTTAACCCGGAAGAACTCTATGTGAAAGAACATCTTCTTCAGCGCGAAACTCTTAAGGGCAGCCAGGCCGGCCGCCTTCAGGTCGCCCGGAATCTCTCCCGACTTCAAGTTATGGTAGCTGAGCGGGTTGCCGGACACGACCTCCATAATGCCGTCGTTGTAGCGGTGGCAGGTGAAAAAAACCGGCTCGCCGGCCGCGTCGGTGAACCCGTCGAAAGAATACAGCTCGCGCCCTTCAGCCCCGATAAAAGCTTCCATAAAATAGGGATAAGCCGGATTTCTGCCGGCCAAAAAGCGTTCCGCCTCCTCCCTGCTTCTTATCCGGCTGGTATCGGACGCGCCCACTCCGCGGTCGGGCTTCACCACTATATCCCGGCCTGAGCGCTCAAAAAAATCCATCAATTCCCCGGGCCCTGTCACCGTCAGCCCGTCTACGACCGCCACGCCGGCGGCCCTGAACCGCTCCTTCATCAGCGACTTCCTTATCAGCGGCGCGAGCCCGTCAGGACGGAGCCCGGGTACCCCGAGGTCCCTGCGGAGCGCCGCGTCCAGCGGCAGCCACCATTCGTTGAACGATTCCAGGTATTCGGGCGGCCCGTATTTGCGCGCGAGGTATTCGGCAGCGGAACGTACCGCCGCGTATTTCTCCGGGAGAAGATCCTCGTTGCCGGAGTAGCAGGAGAGGTCAGCCCGGCAATACTCCGTCAGATCGGACCTGAGCCCCCCGTCGAGGCTCCCCGGGTCCGCGTCGCCTATGCCGAAGACATTAAAACCCCTGGCTTTCAGCCGGTTCGCGAAGAACCTCAGCCGGGGCGGATATTGGGGAGAAATGATAAAAAAATTTCTCATGGGCGCTTAACGGCCTCTCCGGCCCTGAGCCTTTCCGTATAGTCAGCGTGAAACTTTTTCATCTTTTCCACCAGCGTTTTTATATCTTCTTTCGGCGGCAGGAAGGTGGTGCGGAAATGCAGCGTCCCCGGCAGCTGGCCGAAACCGGAGCCGGGCACCACGCATATGCCGGTCTCCTCCAGCAGCCTAAGGCAGTATTCCGAATCTATCGCCGCCTCGTATTTCTGCCGCGCCTCAGGCGTCATCTTCGTCAGGTCCTCATTCTTAGCGCGCGGCAGCTCGAACTTCACAAAAGCGTACATCGCGCCGCGCGGCACCTCGATGCTCATGCCTTCTATCCCGTTGAGCCCCTTTCCAAGCATCTCTGCCTTCTCTTTGAGGTCGCGCAGTATAGCGTCCCGCTCCTTTATATAAAGCGCGCAGCTCTCCGAGCCCTTTTCCGGAGGCGCCACCATCAGATAGGTGACTATCTGTCCGCCCACGTTCGCGCACAGGCTTATCGACTGGTGTTTTACCAGTTCCGCATAGACGTCATCGGGCATATTCCTGACTTCAAGATATCCCCCCCTGTGACCGCATTCCCCAAGAAATCCTTTGGACACGGAATGAAAGCTGAAGAGCGTGACGTCATGCACGTCCATTTCGTGCATCACTTTCGCGAACGAAAAGAACTTCATCCCTTCGCCGTACACATTCTCCTGGTAAACTTCGTCGGCTATTATCGCTACGCCCTGTTTTTTGGCGAAGCGCAGTATCATTTCAATATTCTTTCTTGAAAGCACCGCGCCGGTAGGGTTGCCTGGATTTATTACGGCTATCGCTACCGGGTTAACGCCGTTCTTCCTGGCCGCGTCTACGCTGCGCTCCAGTTCGCGCTCGTTCAGCTGCCAGCTGTTGGCCTCGTCCAGGAAATAATTTATCTGCTTCGCCCCGTACAGGGCGATGGAGGCGCTGTAGAGCGGGTATTGCGGAATGGGGATCATATACCCGTCGTTCTCTTTATTGGTCAGCATGGCGAAGACGGCGTGCACGCCCTTGCTGGCTCCGTCTGTCAGCACTATCCTGTCGGCGTCCACCGGGATGCCGTCGCGTTTATTTATAAAATCCGCCACGGCCTGGCGCACGAACGGAAGCCCGACGCTCTGGGTGTAGGCCCCTGTGCCGGAGGGGTTCTTTTCCAGTATCATCTTCGCCCTCGCGATCGCGTCAGCGGGAAAGAGCTTTGCGCTCTCCGGCCGGTCCATGATGGCCGGATACTCAAGCAGACTCAGAACCTGCCGCACGAAAGTAAGGGGCTTCTGCTTCAGCGCCTGCGGGTTTCCGATATTGCAGTAAATTATCTTTTTGCCCTGCGCCTCCAGCTCCTGCGCCCGTTTCACTATTTTGCCCCGCACCGCGTAATGGGCTTCCAGCAGCTTTGCGTTGATATTATGGAGTTTGATCATAGTAGGAGGAATTATATAAATTATCCGGAGACTTTCGCGGGCCCTGACGCGAAACCGGGAAAGTTGTTGTATAATCTAATTTATGATTGATTCGGCGGTTTTTTATGCGGCGGCGCTACTGACTGCGACAGGGGCGACCGCATACCTTCTGACAACCGCTCGCGGCCGCATGCTGGGAACCAAGCCGAAGCGGGGGACGCTACTGGACAGATTTGAGGGGGCCGTCCGGCTCCGGGATGTTTTTCGGCTGGCCGCAGCCATTGAAGAAGACGGAATAATATTTTACCGCAGCCTTGCTGAGCGTGCGAAGGATCCGGCAGTTAAATCTCTTTGCGAAAGCCTGTCTAAGGAAGAAGCCTCGCATAAGGCGCTGTTTGAAGAACAGCTCGGCCAATGGCGCCAGCTGCCCGCCCACAAACTGCTGTACCCCGCCCTCCTGCAGGAAGCGAGGAAAAAAGGGATAATGGCCGATCCGCCCGGCCCGGAAGCGACGGAAGACGAGATGGCGGATTTCGCCATACGACAAGAGATGAAAACCGCGGAGTTTTATCAGGCTTTTGAAGAAGCTTTTCCCCAGGCCTGGAAGCGCACACATATGCACGCCCTGGTGCTGGAAGAGAAAAAACACTGGCACGATCTGCAGTCAGCTTACCCTAATCTGCCGGCGCGGAAATAACGGTCGGCACTCCGGCAGAACCGGCCCTTGCTGAAGCGGCTGGCCGCGTATCCCCTTTCCACCAAGCTGGCTGGCATGGGTCTGTTATTTGCGGAGCTTTTGCGCCCAGTCCAGGATGTAGTCCAGAAGTTCCGGCCTGGCCGCCGAAAGCATGTTCGCCCCGTGCCCGCCTGGTCCGGCCCTGAAAACCGCAGGGAGGCCCAGCGCCCCGGCCTTCACGGCCAGATAGCCGGAGCTTTGCCAGGAGTAGGGGTCATTCTCGGAAGCGGCCAGCAGCAGCGGAGCCGCGCCCATGGCCGCCAGAAACTTCTCAGCCTCTATCCCGGCGTACGAGAGGCCGGGAGACAGCAGCACGAGCCCGGCGGGCCTAAGGCCCTGCGCCGCGGCCTTTAGCGAAAGGTTCGCCCCGATGCTGGCGCCGCAGAGTATCAGCCTGTTTTCCGGGACCTTCCTTCCCTTTAGGAAATTCGCCGCGGACCTGATGTCCTCTGAAACCCCGGCCCACCTGGCCTGGGAAAAAGATTTATACTCAACCGCACGGCCTGAACAGAGCAGGCTGTTGCCATGCCCCTCCAGGTCAAGCGAAAGAAAGCCATAGCCCCGCTTCTTAAGCGCCGCTTCCAGCGGAGCCCACTCGTGCCGGCTGGAACCCAGGCCGTGGGCATTAATAAAAATATAGGCGCCGGGAGAGGGCGCCTGATAAAAGCCTTCGATGAGACAATCGTCCTGTGTCTTGAAATGAACCGTTTCGGCCGCCGCCGGGCCTGTTTTGACAGGCGGCTTAGGCGCGGCTGCCGCCGCGAGAATGGCACCGGCAAGGATTAAAGCCCGGATCACAGCATCACCACTTTCAGCGGGAGCTTGTGTTTCTCAATCAGAAATTCCGCCGCGATCCCGGCTGTGTCTTTGAAATCCGCAAGGTCCGCCGGAGAATCTTTCAACAGAAGAGCCGAGTTTTCGAGTATCACCGCGTAACCGCGGGCGCTTATAAATTCCGGCAGCGAGCGCAGGCAGTCCAGCAAAGCGTCCCAGTTATGACCGAAATATTCAGGAAACCGGATCGCGACCGCCAGGGCGGCCAGCAGTTCAGCTTTATTTTGAATGGCCGCGCCATCCAGCCGCGCCGTAAAAAAACCAAGCGGAGAAAATAGTTTTTCTATTTTCTCCGCTGTCATGGCCTGTCCGTTCACGAATACCGCTTTATCGTCTAAAATGCCGGACATCGATTCTCTTGTCAGCGCACTACCGTCAGCTTTATAAACCGCGCGTAATGGTCCGGCGTATAGTACAGCTCCGCGCCGCCGCCGATGATAACTCGCTCTGAGCCGCGGGCGCCCTGGTCCGGGGCGACCTGGTAGGTCTGGCCGCCTATAACGACGGTATGCGGGGCATTGCCGGTTATAAGCGTATACTCCTTGTAGAAACCCAGCGGCTGAGGCGGAAGCCGCTTCTCTTTATTGGTAAAGGTGGTCCCGTCCTGCGAATAGGGGAGACTGACATTATTGTAAACATCGCTTACCAGCTTAAGAATGGCTTTGACGCGAACGGGATCTTCCACTTTTGGCGACAGATCGCGGCCAGGCTCTATCGCCTTATCGGTCGCCTTATCGTTTTCACCGGACGCCGGCGCGAAGGTTACGCTCTGCGCGGCCAGCTCTCCCTGAATGTCACCGGACGGGGACAGAGAAGTGAGCAGGCCCAAAACCGGGGCGGACTGTTTCAGACCGACCGCCGGAGCGGCGGCGCTGGAAAGGCCGGCAAAAGAGGCCGTCAGTACGGCGATAAGCAGGATCCTGTTGATTTTAAGCATTATGCTCCTTAGGTTTCGCGTTTTTTGCCGCAGCTTCAGCTGCATGAATATTCTATAACCATCCCGGGCGATCAGACAGGGGCTAAGTGCCTACGCAGCGGTAGGCAATAAGTCCCACTGTCACTGAATAGCGCATTTCTCCTTACATCAGCTCCGCGACAAGGCCGGCCAACTCGCTGCGCTCGGTCTTGGTAAAAGTGAGATGGCCGTAGAGCTTCTGCCCTTTAAGCCGGTCCACTATGTACATCAGGCCGTTGGAAGCTATATCCAGATAGGGATTATCTATCTGGTAGGGATCGCCGGTAACCACGACCTTGGTCCCTTCCCCGGCGCGCGACAGTATTGTCTTTATTTCATGCGGGGTCAGGTTCTGCGCGTCGTCCACTATCATATACTGCTTCGGCAGGGAGCGGCCGCGGATATGGGTCACGGAGGCTATCTCTATCTTGCCGTTCTGCAGCAGATATTCGAATTTCTGCATGGCGTCGTCCTGGTGACGCTTGTCCATGATAAATTCCAGATTGTCGTAGATGGCGCCCATCCAGGTTGAAAGTTTTTCTTCCTTGGTGCCCGGGATAAAGCCGATATCCTTGCCCACCGGAACGATAGGGCGGCAGATAATGAGACGCCGGTAAACGTTTTCCTCCACCGCCTTCTGCAGGCCGCAGGCGAGCGACATCAGGGTTTTTCCGGTGCCGGCCGCGCCGATCATGGTTACCAGCTTCACGTTTTCGTCGAGCAGAAGGTCCATGGCGCAGCGCTGCTCCTTGTTCAGCGGCCGTATGCCCCAGGGAGAGGATTCCGGGCTGAGCATTTTTATCACGCCGGTGTCGTTCTGGGATACGCGGCCCATGGCGCTCTTTTTCGGGTCCTCCTTGGCTTTGAAAATAACGAATTCATTAGCGACAAGGTCCTTATCGGTGTTCTTGGCCGTCTTTTCCTTGTAAAATTTATCCACGAAGTCGGCTGATTTTTCAATGGTCACCAGGCCGGGGTAAATTTCATCCACCTTGACCTTGCCGGCCTCGTAATCCTCGGACCGGGTGCCAACAGCCTCCGCCTTCAGGCGCAGATTGATATCTTTTGTCACCAGCACGGCGTTGTGTTTCTTCTGATTGAACCAGAGCGCGGTGTTCAGGATGCGGTTATCCATTTCCTGCAGGAAGAATTCCTTGGGCAGGACCTGCGCGTGGTCCAGGTCTACGATAAGCGTGCCGCCGTTCTCCATTTTAACGCCGGCGTCCAGCTTGCCGAGCTTGCGCATTTCGTCCAGTTTCCTGGAAACGATCCGGGCGGCTTTGCCGCGCTCGTCAGCCACGGATTTAAAAGTGTCCAGCTCCTCTATGACGGAAATAGGGATGACCACGGTGTTGTCCTCGAACTTACTGAAGGACATCGGGTCATGTATAAGCACATTGGTGTCAAGGATATAGAATTTTTTCATTGTTCAAGATTCTCCGGCCGGGGCCGTCCGGCGCGCGCCGCTTATTATTGAATACGGTCGGCGCTTTTAATTATATTGGTGCAACGTGATAATTTTAGCATAACATAACCAACAAATTAACAAATCCCCCGCCAAAAAGTGATAATATGATATAAATATCGCGAGTTTACCATGAAAAAGATTATCTTCATCTGCCTGCCGCTGCTGCTGTCCTGCGCTGGCGCTGTATTTGCCCAGAGCCCGGCCGATGCGGGGCCGGACCCAGCAATGACCGGAGCGGCGCCCGCTCTGACCGAGACCGCCCTCTCCACAGCCGCCGCCAATTTGCCCGGGCTGTCCGATGCCGCGGCTGACTCCGGACTCGCAGGGGGGCCGGGGAAAGGGCCGTGGGAGGTAGCCTCGATTTCGGTCAAAGGCAACATCAACGTGAAGGCCAAGGTCATCACAAAGACGGGGCACGCGAAAAAAGGGAAGCTCTATTATAAGGATTTTATAAATTCTGATATCGAGGGCATCCTGGGCCTGGGCAGCATTGAAACTGTCTCTCTGGACATAGCGGACCTGCCGGGCCGCCCGGTGGCGGATAAATTCCGCGGCGTCTCCGGCTCATCGAACGCCGCAACCGTTACCTATCTGGTCACCGAAAAGTTCATGATCAAGACCTTGAAAATAGCGGGGGCCAAGCAATTGTCTAAAGGCACGGTTAAGAGCGAGATGGCGCTGAAGGAAAAAGACTTTTTTGATGAGCTGAAGATCCGGGAAGACATCATCAAGATCACCGATAAGTACCATGAGAAAGGCTATATCGAGGCAAAAGCGGAATACGAGACGGCCTATGATACCGCAACGCACACCTGCAATCTGACCATCAATATCATTGAGGGCAGTAAAGCCAGGATAGCGGAAGTGACTCTGGAGGGCGCGACCGGCTACAAGGTTAAAAAGCTTGTCGGAAAGATGAAGAACCGCCCCAAGAAGATATATACGCCCCAGGAACTGGACAATGATTTCAAGACGCTGGAGGCCTTCTACAAGAACAGCGGCTACGGAGAATACTCGCTGGACAGCTCCTCCGTAACTTTCAACGACGACAAAAGCAAAGTTTTCATTAAAGCCGTCATTAAAGAAGGGCCGCGCCAGCGCTTCGGAGCCACCACTTTCTCGGGCAATACCGTATATTCCTCCAAGATCCTCACGGAACTGCTGGAATACCGGCGCGGAAAGCTGTTCAATCAGGAAAGGTTCGACGACACCATAAGAGCCCTTCAGGATAAATACGCGGACAAGGGTTACCTGAAAGCCCTGCTGAGGCCGGATAAAACTCCGAACGCAGCCACCGGCGAGCTGGACATTGATTTCAGCGTCACTGAAAACAACCCCGTCTATGTGGGGAATATCGACATCGCCGGCAACAAGGCCACAAAGACCTATGTGCTCCGCAGGGAAATAGCGCAGAAAGAAGGGGAAGTGTTCAGCTCCGGCAAGATCAGGCGCAGCCAGGAGAAATTATTCAACCTGGGCTTCCTCGATGATGTGGGGATAGTCATAAATCCCACGCCCGACCCGGACAAGGTGGATCTGGTGTTCGACGTGGCGGAAGGCAAGCCCGGCATGCTTACCGCAGGCGCCGGCATCTCCTCGCGGGACGGGCTGGTCGGAACGCTTTCGCTGCAGCATCTTAACCTTTTAGGCCGGGCCTACCGTACTTCCCTCTCCTGGAACTTCGGCAGGAGGGTGCAGGATTACTCTCTGAGCTGGTCCACGCCATGGTTCGCCGGCAAGCCGACAACGCTCGGGCTGGACATCTTCAACACGCGGCACTATATGCCCTACCGCGACACTCTGTCCGCCTATACCGAGCGGCGCATGGGCGGAAAGATCACGGTCGGGCCGCGTTTTGAGGAAGACAAATACCACCTGACCACCTCCTACACCTACGAGAAGGTGGAGGTGTTCGATGTAGACTCGGTTTACGCGAGCGAATTGCCCAAAAGCACTAACAAAAACTCCTCGGTTTATGTGGAATTGGCGAGGGACACGCGCGATAATGTCTGGGATCCCACCCGCGGGTGCAGATCCGCCATAGGCGCGGACCTGACCGGAGGGCCGCTGGGCGGAGACGTAAATTACTACAAGCCGAGCTTGACCCATAGCTATAATCTGAAGCTTTTCTCTATAGACGATTATCCGTTCGTCTTCGCGTTGTCCAATAAATTCGGCTACGGGGCCGGCTTCGGCCATACGCCTAAACTGCCGGTATACGAGCGGTTCTTCCTGGGCGGCGCCGACACCATCCGCGGCTACAGCAATAACGGCCAGATAGGCCCCCTGAACGGCGGCAATGTGTACGATGTTCTGAATCTTGAGTTTCACTTCCCGCTGGCCAGGGAAAAGAAGCGCACCATCGTTCAGTGGGCCTTCTTTCTGGACATCGGCAACTCCTGGGAACACTTTAACGACGTCAGCCTGCGCTCCGGCACAAAAACAAACGATCTCAAGGCGGGCGCCGGCTTCGGCATCCGTTTCACCACGCCGGCCTTCCCGATACGGCTGGACTGGGGCTACGGCTTTAACCATAAGCCGGGGGAACAGCTGTCGGACATTTATTTTACTCTTGGCAATCTGTTTTAGGCCGTCTGAAGGGCCGTCGTCTGAGAGGAACAGCCATAGGCTAGAGGAGGAACAAAGTGGCAAAGACGCAGAGCGGCAAAGGTATACGCGGGCGACTCTCCCTGTGCTTCTGCGCCGCGCTTTTATGCCTTTCCATAGTTCCCGCGCCGGCGCTGGAGCTGTCGCTGGAGGAGAACAAGGGTGAGTCCGGAACAGTAGGCTTTGTGGATATAGACCGGGTATTCAAGGGATATTCCGGAACTCTCCTTGCCCGGGAAGAATTTCTGGGGGAAATAAAGAAAAAAGAGGAGTCGGTAAATCAGCGCAAGCGCGTTGTTTACGCACTGAAAGCGGATATCGCCAAGCTCAGGCAGGAGCGCGCGTTCGCCTTAACTTTGCCCTCTCTCCTGGCCACAGAGGCGCAGCTCAACCGCGCGGAAACCAGGCAGCAGCCTCCGGTGGACGCGCCGGGAGCCTCCTCCGCGGCGGCGGTTGCGATCTTTTCCGCGGCCGGCGGCTCCGCTGAGACGCCTGTCACGGGTTCAGCGCCGGCCGGGGTCGTCACCTCTACGGAGGCAGCGGCCCCCGCTATAGCCCCGGCAGAGGTCATTATCTCCACCGCCGCAGCCGACCCGCTTGCACCGCGTGAAGAAATACCGGCAGCGGCTCAGCCTCCGGCCGCACTTCCGGCGGGCGGCGTCAACATGCCAGGAGTGACCAGTGTGCCGGTAAGTTTTTTCAAGTTCTCCGTATCTACCGCGATACCGGAGATAGACAACGCCATAGCCGCCAAGGAAACCGAACTGAAACAGAAAGAGGACGCGCTTAAACTATACCAGCGTCAGGTTGAGAAAGAGCTGCTGGAATATGAAAGCCGCAGAAGCGAGATGCTGCTTGGCCGCGTTTATTACGCGCTAAAGGAACTTGCCGTCACTGCCGGCGTCAGCGTTATTGTGGACAAGCGCAGCATTCTTTTCGGCCATTCGGCTGTGGACCTCACGGACAAACTTCTCTCCTCGCTGGAGGCTGAACGATGAAGACCACGCCAGCCGAGATAGCCGCTTTTATCGGCGGAGAGCTGCAGGGCCCGGCCGCGTCACCGATAACCGGCGCCAGGCCGCTGCTGACCGCGAGCGCGACCGATCTTGCTTTTTTGGAAAAAGCGGCGGGCGCCGCCTGGACAGGCAGCCGGCCGGCCGGCTGCCTGATAGCGCCCCTTGATGCTAAAAGCGCGCTGGCCGCCAGGGCGGGCGCCGTTATTTTCATCAAAGACCCGAAGCAGGCCTTTGCCCGCGTTCTTTCTAAATTTGATAAAGAGCTGAACCCGCTTCCGCAGCCGGGGATTCATCCCTCGGCCGTGGTCGCCCCGGGCGCCAAGCTGGGAGCGGGCGTCTACATCGGCCCGCACGCGGTGGTAGAGGAAGCGGCTGAGATAGGAGCCAACGCCGTTATCTCCGCTGGCTGCTATGTGGGCGCAGAATCGCATATAGGCGAGGGCTCAAGGCTTTATCCCAATGTGACGGTGCGGGAGCGCTGCTCCATCGGCAGGAATGTTATTTTGCATCCCGGAGTGGTAATAGGCTCCGACGGGTACGGCTATATCAATGTCTCCGGAACACACCAGAAGATGCCGCAGGTAGGCAGGGTGGTTATAGAAGACGATGTCGAAATAGGCGCCAACTCCGCCATCGACCGCGCGGCGCTGGACGCCACGGTTATCGGCGCAGGCTCCAAGCTTGACAATATGGTTCACATCGCGCACAACGTGCGCATAGGCAGAAACTGCCTGATAATGGCGCAGGCCGCCATAGCCGGCTCCGTCTCTGTAGGGGATAACGCTATCATAGGCGGCCAGGCCGGAATCTCCGACCACGTAACCATAGGGAAAAACGCCGTCGTGATGGCCAAGACCGGCATTATGGCCGACCTGGCCGCGGGACAAGTGGTGTTCGGGCACACGGGGCGCCCGCGCCTGCTGGCCATGAAGGTCGAGGTCCTGCTTTCTAAACTGCCGGAGATGTACCACACCGTTCAGAAGCTCAGGAAAAAGCTGCTTTGACGCACGGCCTATGCGGCGAACACTGTCCGAAAAGACGGAGATGACCGGCGTCGGCCTTCATAAGGGCCGACCGTCCTCGATCGCGTTTTTACCAGCGGCCGGGGCCACCGGGATCCGCTTTTTACCGGCCCTGCAGCCGGGAGCGCCGGCCTCCGGAAAAACTCCGGCGGGCACGGGCCCGATCGAGGCCTCGCTGGCAAATATCGCGGCCACGGTGCGCGGCACAAACCTGTCAGCCGGCTCCGGGATGATCTACACCGTAGAACACATCCTCTCGGCCTGCGCCGGGCTCGGCATAGACGATCTCGACATAGCCATGGACGGCGAGGAACCGCCGGCCTGCGACGGCTCGGCTCTGCCTTTTGCCAAAGCGCTTATTAACGCCGGTATAGCGGAGAAGCCGCAGCAGCAAAGGAGACCGTTGCTTCTTGATCAGCCGCTGGAATATGTTTTTGAAAAAGCCTCCTATAAAGCCTCGCCCTCGGACTCCCTGTTCTTTAAAATGACCTTCACTCATCCCCACCCGCTTATCGGCGAGCAGACCGTCGCGCTCGCCCTGACGCCGGCCAGCTACCTGGCTGAAGTGGCCCCCGCCAGAACTTTCGGGTTTAAGCACGAGGTGGCCGGCCTGCGCGCCGCGGGGCTGGCGCTTGGCGGCTCGCTTGAGAATTCCGTCATCATAGACGACAACGCTTTTTTGAGCGCCGAGGGCCGCCTGCGCTTCCCTGACGAACTGGCGCGCCACAAGCTGCTGGACCTTATAGGCGACCTGGCTCTTACCGGGCTGGCGCTGGATAACCTGCGCGTGGAAGCGAGCTACACCAGCCACAAGAGCAATGTGAATTTTGCTAAAATGTTAATGGAGAAACACGAGGCCTGGAAGACTAAATGAACGACCTTAAGCCCCCGGAATATACCCCTGTAAGGATTATCTCCTGCCAGGACATCCTTACAATAATCCCCCACCGCTACCCTTTCCTGCTGGTGGATAAAGTGGAGATCATTGAGGAGAACAAGCGTTGCGCCGGCATTAAATGCGTCTCGGCCAACGAGCCCTATTTCCACGGCCACTTCCCGGGGAAACCTATTTTTCCCGGGGTGCTGATACTGGAGGCCATGGCGCAGACGGCGGCAGCCATGATGATGTCGCTGCCGGAGGTGCGCGGGCGTTTCGCCTACTTCGCCGGGATAAACCGGGCCAAGTTCCGCCGCCTCGTAGTTCCCGGGGATGTGCTGAAGCTTTACGTGGAAATAATCCGCTTTAAGGGAAAGATCGGCAAGCTTCAGGGGACCGCTTTCGTGGGCCGGGAGCTCGCTGCCGAGGCGGAATTCATCGCGGCTGTAGACTAGCCGGGCAAATCACCGGCCGCGCGCAGATTTAATGAGGGGAGATACACGGAGGAACCATGTCAGCCAAAATTCACCCCACGGCAATAATCCATAACACCGCCCTGCTGGACCAGGACGTGGAAATAGGCCCCTACGCGGTCATAGGCGAAAACGTAAAGATAGGAGCCGGCACCCGCGTCGGGCCGCATTCGATCATCGAATTCTCCGAATTGGGGAAGAATAACCAGCTCACCGGCCACGCTTTCATCGGGATGCCGCCACAGGATTACAAATACCACGGCGAGCCGACCCGCCTGGTCATAGGCGACTCCAATATTATCCGCGAGGGCGTTTCCCTGCACCGCGGCTCTCCGCTTACCGGCATAACCACCATAGGCTCCGGCTGCATGTTCATGTGCAACTCTCACGTGGGGCACGATTGCCGCATCGGCAACAATATCATAATGGTCAACTCCGCGGTCGCGGCCGGTCATGTTGTCATAGAGGACAAGGCCATCATATCCGGGCTGGCAGCCATACACCAGTTCACTCGCGTGGGGACGCTGGCCATGCTTTCCGGCGGATCCATGGCGAACCAGGACATTCTCCCCTACTGTTCGGTACGGGGCGACCGGGCTAAGCCAGCCGGGCTGAACCTGGTCGGGCTCAAGCGCAACGGCGTCACGCTCGAAAGCATAAAGTCCATCAAATACACGTATAAAACACTTTTCTTCGGGGGCTATCTGCTGAAAGACGCGATCGCCCGCCTGAAGGGCGAACGGCTCTCACCGGAAGCCATGCACATGGTGGAGTTCTGCGAGGCGTCCAAGCGCGGGGTGGCCCGCCCCCGGCGCGGCGCGGCGCTTATGGCCGGCGCAGCGGAATAAAATGGAAAAAAAGATAGGCCTTATCGCGGGGGGCGGGGCGTTTCCTCTGCTGTTCGCCAAAGAAGCTAAAAGCCTGGGGTACGACGTTTTCGTCATCGGCCTGAAGGGCATCACGCCCGCGGAGATAGAGCGGTACGCGGCCGCCACTGAATATTTCAAGCTGGGCGGGATCTCCGCGCCAATCAATTTCCTGAAAAAAGCCGGCGTGGACAAAGTGCTGATGGCTGGCAAAGTGCCGCATGTGTCCATCTTCGGCGGCATCATGCCGGACCTGCGCGCGGCGAAGCTCCTGTTGACCCTGAAGGATAGAAAAGCCAACTCTCTTTTGGGCGCTTTGGCCGACGAACTCAAGAAAGACGGGATAGAACTGGTTAATTCAGCCACCTTTCTGGAGCACCTGATGCCGGCTTCCGGCATTCTTTCAGGCCGCCGGCCCGACCAGGACGCCCTGCAGAACATAGGTTTCGGCTGGAAGGCCGCCAAAACCCTGGCCGGGCTGGATATAGGGCTTACCGTTGTGCTCAAGGACCGGGTGGTAATCGCCGCCGAGGCCCAGGAGGGCACCGACGAATGTATCAAGCGGGCCGGGGCCGTGCTGCGCGCCGGCGGCGCAGAGGCGGGAAAACGTCTCCCCGGTCTGGCGGTGGTGAAAGTGGCGCGCCCGGATCAGGATATGCGCTTCGACCTGCCGGTCGTAGGGTCCACTACGCTTGAGAGCATGCGCGAAGCCGGCGCGGCGATTTTGGCGATTGAGGCCGGAAAAACCCTTATCCTGGATAAGGAAGCGTTCCTGGCGAAAGCCGCGGATTATGATATTACGGTGGCCGCCATGGACTCCGGTGAATTCCCACAGGGAAGCTGAAAGCCCCGGCTCTCTTACGTTTCGCCCCTAACCATCCGCATAACTCCTCAGACAGGGCCGCCTCATCCCGGCCATGCGAAAGCCTTATAAATATAGTAAAATTGACATACACCGACTGCGGTACCGGCATTTTTACTGGGAGATTGATTTATGGCTGAGAAACCGGCTGCAAATGTGAAGAAAATGCGCTTTGGCGTCATCGGCGCGGGCAAGATAGGGACCTACCATATCCGGACCCTCGCGAAGATGCCGGAGGTAGAGCTGGTGGGCGTTTCCGACGCCAATCTGCTGCAGGCGCAAGTGCTGGCCTGGAAATATAACTCGCTGGCCTATAAGGACTTCTCCGATCTCCTTCCGCAGGTTGACGCTTTAGTGGTGGCCGTTCCCACCGAATATCACGCTGAGATCGCCATAAAAGCCATGGAAGCCGGCGTGCACTGCATGGTGGAAAAGCCCATCACCAACTCCGTTGAGGACGCGCGCAAACTGCTGGCCCTCGCGGAACTGAAAAAAGTAGTGCTTCAGGTCGGCCATGTAGAGCGCTTTAATCCGGCTGTAATAGAGACGCTTAAGCATGTCAAAAAACCCCGCTTTGTCTCCATCGAGCGCCTGGGGCCCTATGACCCGAGAATGTCGGCCATTGGGGTGACGCTGGATCTGATGATCCACGATCTGGATATCATCCTTACCATGATAGACTCCCCTATCGACAGCTTCGAGGCGGTAGGCGCCAGCATACTCTCCGGGCACGAGGACATCACCAACGTCCGCATCAAATTCAAGAACGGCTGCATAGCCGATATCACCGCCAGCCGCGTAACGATGGAGCGCTCGCGCCGCATGCGCATCTACCAGGAAGATTCCTACCTGTCCATCGACTATATCAGCGCCCGCCTTAAGATATATAAAAAGAAAGTGCCGGTGCTCAAGTC
Organism: uncultured Elusimicrobiaceae bacterium; assembly: GCA_964587805.1. Lineage (GTDB taxonomy): Bacteria > Elusimicrobiota > Elusimicrobia > Elusimicrobiales > UBA9959 > YA12-FULL-51-18. Next base: position 4,263 of record CAZPMW010000002.1, on the reverse strand, counting down.
CCTCAAAGACGTAGAGATTATTTTCCCGAAAATAGAGAGAAAGGAGCCGATAAAAGAGGAGCTGTATCATTTCATAGACTGCATCAACACCTCCAAGAAACCCGGCCCAAGCGGAGAGAAAGGCCTTAAAGCGCTGCGGCTCGCGCTGGACATCACTGACTCCCTCAAGCGCTACGAGCTTTCAGGCGCCAGGACGCCGGAGGCCAAACCCTCGCTCGCCCGCTCTCTGGGCGACATCGGCGGGGCGACCCGGATGATAGTGGAAGAAGGGCTGAAAAACTCCGGCATAGATAAATCTTAATGGCAACAATAATTCCAACGACCAAAAACATCCTGGTAGTGGCCGGCGACCCGTCAGGCGACGCCCACGCGGCAGGGCTTATCAAGGCGCTAAAAGCCCGGGATCCCGAGCTGTCCGTCACATCTATCGGCGGCGGCCGGATGCGGGCCGCCTCTACCCACTTCATCTACAATCTTGTCTCGGTGGGCGCTGTGGGATTTGCGGAACCGTTCAAGAATTTTTTTCTCTGGCTGAAGCTTATCCGCCTGGTCCGCCGCTATCTGGAAGAGAAGCGTCCCGGCTGCGTGATCGCCGTTGACTTCTACGGCTTTAACCACCAGGTTCTAGGCCTCGCGGCGCACCGCAATATTCCCTCTTTCTATTACGTAACCCCCCAGGTCTGGGCCACCAGGCCCGGCCGCGCGGCCAAGATCGCCCGCCTGGTCAAAGAAGCGCTGGTCATCTTCCCCTTTGAGGAGGAGATCTACAGGAAAGCCGGCGGCAGCGCGTCCTTTGTCGGGCATCCCCTGCTGGACAGCGTGCCCGCTCCCGTTGATAAGCCTGACCTGCCGGAAGAGTGCGCCTTCCGGATTGGCATCCTGCCCGGCTCGCGAAAATCGGAGATCGCCCGCCACCTTGTTATATTTATTCAGGCCTTCTATAAGATCAAATCCGTTTACCCCAACGCCAGAGCCTATGTTTTTGCCGTGCCGGAATTTCCTGACGAGAAGCTGATCCCGGCGCTGGAAGGCATAGACAGATACTGGTCAAAGGATATAGAGATAGTCCGCGAAGAGGACTACAAAATCCGCTCGACCATGGATTTCGCTTTCACCTGCTCCGGAACAGCCACGCTGGAAAACGCGCTGATGGGCATTCCCATGGCCGTGGCCTATAAGATGGCAAAATTCAGTTTCGCGATAGCCAGCCGCATCGCAAACGTCCGGTATATCTCGCTGGCCAACATCCTTCTTAAGCGCCCGGTGGTAAAAGAGCTGATGCAGGAGAAAGCGAACCCGGACGCGCTGGCGCAGGAGGCTTTGTCCCTCCTCAATAATCCGCCCAAAATGGCCGCTATGCGCAAGGAATTTCTGGGCCTGCGCGGCATGCTTGGCAGCCCGGGCGCCGCGGACCGCGCGGCTGAAAAAATACTCGCTCAATTAAAGTGAAGCATGGAACGCAAACCGTAAAGCGCAACTGGTCAGCTGGTTCCAGACGCTTTTTTCGATTTACGATTCACCACTTACTATTTACGCCCGCGCCCTGACTTATGCCCGACCCCAAAGCGACCCGCATTAAACCTGCCCAGCTCAAGCTGCTGGCCCGCGCTCTGTTCGCCTATGTGAAGCCCTACAAGCTGCGCTTCGCCCAGGCCGCGATATCCATGCTCTGCCTGGCCGCCATCCGCGGCGGGGTGGTATACATCTGCGGACCGGTGATCAAGGGCGTCTTCATCGACAGGGACTTCGCCATCCTGAAGCTGATCATTATCGGCCTTCCAGTGGTTTTCGTTCTCCGGATGGCCGCGGAATACATCAACGCCTACCTGATGAGCTGGATCGGGCAAAAAGTGGTCCAGCAGATCAGGGACGACCTTTTCACGCACATACACCGCCTTTCCATAGAGTTCTACTGGCGCAACCGCTCTTCGGATGTGATGAGCCGCGTCATCAACGATCTTAACAATGTCCAGTCCACCGTCCAGTTCCTGCCGCTCTACGGAATACGGGACGTATTGACCGTCATTTCCTGTCTGAGCATACTTTTTTTCATAAACTGGCACTTCGCCATACTCTCCCTCCTGATCCTGCCGATGACCGGCGTGATCCTTGGCATGCTCGGTAAAAAAATGCGGAAGGCGAGCGTAGAGAGCAATATCCTGGTAGGCGAGATCTCCCACAAGTTCCAGGAAAGCCTGCAGGGTATCACCGTGGTGAAGGCCTTTAATTATGAGGAGCAGGCCATAGCCAAATTTCGCGTGACCAACGATGACTATTTTTCCAAAATGATGCGCTATCTGCGCGCCACGGCCATGGCCGGGCCCATAATGGAGTTTGTGGGCAGCATGATCGTTATCGTGATAATCGCCCTGAGCGGCCGCGCCATATTCGCCGGCACTATGACCCCGGAATCGTTTTTCTCCTTTATGGTCGGATTCGTCACCGCCTACATGCCGCTTAAAAATATCGCCAACCTGAACGCCAAGCTGCAAATGGGTATGGCCTCCTGGGAGCGCATTTACCAGATCCTGGAGGATAAGCCGACGGTGATCGTGGCCGCCAGCCCGAAGAACATAGACAGCCTTGAGGGGAAGATAGAGTTCAGGGGCGTCAGTTACAAATATCCGTCGCGCGACACGCAGGTGCTCAAAGACCTGTCCTTCACCATTAACCCGGGCGAAGTGGCCGCCTTTGTGGGGCCGTCGGGCTCTGGCAAAACCACCATCATCCACCTGCTGCTGCGCTTCTTCGATCCTCTTACCGGCGGAATTCTGATGGACGGGCACGACATGAAGGACGTAGACACCACCGACCTGCGCGCCCACATGGGGCTCGTCACGCAGGACACCATACTGTTCGATGACACGGTTTACAAGAATATTACCATCGGCCTACCCGGCGCCTCCATGGAGGAGGTGACAGCGGCCGCGAAAGCCGCGGACGTGCACGATTTCATAAGCGCCATGCCGCTCGGCTACGATACCATCCTTGGAGAGCGAGGGATAAAGCTTTCCGGCGGGCAGCGCCAGCGGCTGGCTATCGCCCGCGCTATAATAAAGAAGCCGAAGATCCTCCTTCTTGACGAAGCGACCTCCAATCTGGACACCGCCAGCGAACAGGCCGTGCAGGCCGCCATAGAAAAGATACTTGGCGGCCGAACCGTGGTCATGGTGGCGCACCGCCTTTCAACAGTGAAGAACGCTGACAAGATCTTTGTGCTCAAGAGGGGAGCGCTGGCCGAAACCGGCACCCACGAGCAGCTGCTGGCCGCCTGCGGCCTGTACAAAGGCCTGTACGAAGCCCAGAGCTGAAAAAGGCAGCAAAGACCTTTGTGTTAAGATGATTTCAACTTCGGAGGGTTCAGCGACGCGACAAGCCAGTGGCAGTGCCGTATCAAAGGCCTCTGGCCCGCAAACGGCCCAAGCGAAGCGCAGGGAGCGAGCGCCGATTGAACGGGGGGCAGCGCCCCCCTTGGGGAGCACCGGGCGTTACCTTAAAAGCCCGGCGGTAATCCGCCCCGAGCTTTAAGCGAGGGGTGCGACATATGGAACTTGAAGACCTGCTTAAGAAATTCCGGGAATATTCCTCAGAAGATACTACCAAGCTGGAATACGCCTGGCAGTTCTCCAGGGACGCGCATATCAACCAGAAGCGCGCCTCCGGCGAGGTTTACTTCATCCACTGCGCGGCCGTGACCGAGATCCTGGCTGATTTCAAGATGGACCTGGAGACCATCGCGGCGGGGCTCCTGCACGATGTCCTTGAGGACACCACGGTCTCCCATGACACCTTCAGGAAAGAGTTCGGGGAGGAGATTTACTCCCTGGTAATGGGCGTTACGAAGATAGAGACCCTGAAATTCTCCTCGCGCGATGTGGCGCAGGCCGAGAACTGGCGCAAGATGATACTGGCCACGGCTAAGGACATACGCGTCATCGTGATCAAGCTGGCCGACCGCCTCCACAACATGCGTACCCTTAACTTCCTCTCCCCGGAGAAGCAGCTGGAGATAAGCCACGAGACCCTTTCGCTCTACGCCCCGCTGGCCCAGCGCCTGGGCATCTTTCACCTGAAATCGGAGCTTGAAGACCTCTCCTTCAAACACCTCCATCCGGACGAGTTCCGCAGCCTGCTGACCAAAGTCCAGATCCGGTTCGCACGGAGAGAAAAACTGCTGGAAGACTTCACGCTCGGCCTTTAACGGCTTCTTGCAACCCCCCAGATGCCGCACCGGGTGCTTTCGCTCGCGGAAAACATCTAGTC
>CAZPMW010000001.1:0-69772 GCA_964587805.1 uncultured Elusimicrobiaceae bacterium | reverse complement strand
TAGAAGTTAAAGCCCTGCCAAAGGCGGCGCTGGTGGAAATCGAGGCCGTCGCGGTAAAGTAGCGACAAAAGCCTTATCTCTCATATGCACCCTCTGCTTGAAAAAGAACACACCGGCGCGATGCTGCCTCTTTTCTCAATGCGCTATAAGCATGACTGGGGCATAGGAGACATCTCCGGCATAGGCCCCTGGACTGGCGTTTTGGCCGCGCTGAACCTGGACCTGCTGCAGATCCTCCCGGTTAACGAGATGCCTCCGGGCGTGTCCTGTCCGTACACCACCCTAAGCGCCTTCGCCGTCGACCCTATCTACATAGCGGTGGAGGATATACCCGAACTCGCGGAATGTCCGGAACTCAAAGCGGAGATGGCGTCGGCCGGGTTCCAGGCCTCGCTGCGCCGTCTGCACCGCTCCAAAACGGTGCGCTACGACGACATCAAAAAGCTGAAGCTCAGCGTTCTCAGAAAAATTTACAGCCGCTTTCACGAGCAGCATATTCTTACAAACACCGCTCAGGCCGTAGAATTTTTCGCTTTTGCAGGCAAGAATTCTTTCTGGCTGAACGATTACGCGCTGTTCCGGCACCTGAAAGACGCGCGCGACTGGGCCTCCTGGACGCGCTGGGAAGAGCCGCTCCGCAGGCACGACGGCGAGGCGCTTAAAGCGTATGAGGCCGCCAACGAGCACCAGGTGTTGTTCTTCAAATATCTTCAATGGGTTATAGACCGCCAGTGGCGCGCAGCGAAAGAAAAAGCTGAAAGCAATAAAGTCCTGCTCATGGGCGACCTTCCCTTCATGGTGGACCAGGAAAGCGCCGACGTCTGGGCCCGCCAGAACGAGTTCGACATACGCACGGAGGTCGGCGCGCCGCCGGACGCCTTCAGCGAAACCGGCCAGCGCTGGGGCCTGCCCGCTTGCCGCTGGGACGAGGCGGGAAAGAACGATTTTGAATGGTGGCGCAGGAAAGTGCAAAGGTCCGGGGACCTTTATCATATCTTCCGCATAGACCACATGGTGGGTTTTTTCAGGACCTGGATAATTCCGCACGATGGCGCGCTGAAGCCAGGTTTCGATATCACGGATGAGAATGAACAGCGGGCGCGTGGAAAACGCTTTCTCGAAGCCGTAAGCCGGGCCGGCCATATGCTGCCGGTGGCGGAGGACCTGGGAGTTATTCCCCCTTTCGTACGTGAAGTCATGAGCGAGCTTAATATCCCCGGCTATAAAATAATGCGCTGGGAAAAGAAGCCGGACGGGAACTATACCGAGCCGGAGAACTACCCGCGGATCTCGCTGGCCACGTCCTCCACGCACGACAACGAGCCGCTGGCAGATTGGTGGGACACCGTATACTATCCCGAGAAGCAGCTTTTCTGGACCATGATCTCCGGCAGCGGCGAAAAGCCGCCGCTCTTCTCAAAATGCCGGGACGCCGTGATAAGAAAACTCCTGAAGGCGGCCTCTGTGCTCGTCGTCCTGCCGATACAGGACATACTGGGCGTCCGCGACAGGATAAACGTCCCCGGCACCGTTAGCGGCTCCAACTGGACCTACAGGATACCCCGCCCCGCGGAATCCATACTGAAGAAATACGGCCCGCGGCTTAACCGTTTCGCCGCGATGGTAAAAGAGGAAAGAAAATGAAATATAGAACCGGGACTTTTTGCCTTCTTGCCTTTTTTACTTTTTGTCTTTCCCTCTCAGGCTGTTCACTGAACCGAATGGCGGTGCGGACGACTGCGACCGTTGTGGATAAAGGATTGCCGGCCATATACAGGGAACAGGACCCCCAGTTCGCGAGGGAGGCTCTGCCGGCGAACCTGAAACTTATGGAGATACTGCTTGAAAGCGATCCGAAGAACCGGACTTTGCTTCTGGACGCCGCCATGGGCTTTTGCGGTTACGGCTTCATGTTTATAGAGGATGAGAACGAGGCCAGGGCTTCGGCGCTGTATAAAAAGGGCGGGGCCTACGCGCTGCGGTCGCTTATACTCGACAAAGCCGTTCAGGACGGAGCCGTGAACACCGCCGCGCTGAATAAGAATTCCGCCCCCGCCGCCTTCTGGCACACTTTCTGCCAGGCAGCGTACGTCAATCTTAACCGTGACGACCCCAATGCTGTCGCCGAACTCCCCAGGATCATGCCGGTGGCCGAAAAGGTTGCCGCGCTTACCCCTGAATATTATTATAACGGGGCCTACGCCATGCTCGGAACCTACTATGCCATTAGGCCCAGGATACTCGGCGGCGATCCAGAAAAAGCAAAAATAAATTTTGACAAGGCGCTCCTGGGCAGCGGGGCGGATTTTCTGCTCAATTCATTTATGGCCGCTAAGATGTACTCAGTTGCCGCGCAGGACCAGGAGTATTTCGAGAAGGCGCTGAACACCATACTCGCCGCGGAGCTGAAGGACGACGAGACGCGTTTGCCTAACGAAGTGGCGAAGGTCAAAGCTAAAAAATTACTGGAGAAAAAAGATGAATTATTTTAAGCGGATAGCAGGGAGTCTCTGCGGTTCTGTGATCATGTGCGCCTTCGCGTCCCCGGCCCTGCACGCGCAGACCGTGGTTAAATTCGCCACGCTGGCGCCTGAGGGCACGGCCTGGATGAAGACGATGCGCCAGTTCAACGAAGAGCTCACGGCTAAGACCCAGGGCCGGGTCAAGTTCAAGATATACGCCGGCGGCGTGAGCGGGGACGAGAAGGACGTGGCCAGGAAGATGCGCCTGGGCCAGCTGCAGGCGGCCGGGTTCACTGGCGTCGGTCTGGGAGAGATAGCCCCCGAGACCCGCATACTGGACACGCCGTTCCTCTTTAAGAACACGGCCGAGACCGACTATGTGTACAAGATGCTCGACGCCGATTTCCGCGGGATATTCAAAGCCAGGGGCTATATACTGCTCGGGTGGACCGAGGTCGGGAATGTCTATATCTTCGCCAACACGCCGGTCACCGGCCCGGCCGACCTGCAGAAGGTTAAAATGTGGATATGGGAGGGCGATCCCATTGCCGAAGCCACGTTCGCGGCGATGAAGATAAAGCCCATCCCTCTTTCCATCACCGATGTCATGACCTCGCTTCAGACCGGCATGATAAACGCAGTTTATTGCGCGCCGGCCACCGTTATTCCTCTGCAGTGGTACACCAAGATGACATACGCCATGGCTTTGCCCATCGCCACGGCTTCCGGCGCCGTGGTCATCTCAAAAAAAGCCTTCGACGCCATATCTCAAGAGGACCAGAAGGCTCTGCTGGACCTGGGCGATAAACATTTTAAGGCCCTGACCGCAACCAGCCGCAAGGACAACGAGAAGTCCATAACCACTCTTAAGAAAGAGAAAGTCTCCTTCACCGAACCGGCCGGCGCCGGAGTGACGGACACCTTTGAGAAGATGGGCGCCGAAGCCAGGCGCTCCCTGGTGGGAAAGTTGTACACGGCCGAGTTGCTGGGCAAAATAGAGGCCGCGCTGAAACAGTTCCGCAAGAAGTAGCGCGACCCGCCTGAGCGCCGGGTTGGGGCCTCATCCAAGGCGGCAGGAAGAGCCTTGACAAGTCAAGCGGGGGCAATTATAATATGCGAATAGCGCCTGCAATTCTGAAGGGCATGCGCGATTATGAAACAACTATCAACACGAACGCTTGCTCCAGACAGCTTGTGGCGCATTTCTTCTGCAGCATTGCTTCAGGCGGCGCTGACCCTGTCTCTTTTTACGCTGCCGGGGTTGATATACGCCGACGCGCCTGATTTCTCATCCGGGAACGGCATCACTGTTTTAAGCTCGGCATGGTTCCCTGGCAGCAACCGCACGGTCACCGTCAACGTCACCACTCCGCTTATATCCAAGAAAGCGATCAGGGTAGGGGCGCATCAGGTCTGGGTCACGCTTCCGGCCAATTACGCCTCGAATCCGACCAAGCGCTACCCGGTGCTTTACCTGCTGCATGGCGGCGGGGACGGCTGGGCCGGCCAATGGGTAACCGGAGGCGGCAAGGTAGTGGATCTCACAAAGGCGATGGACCTCATCGTAGTCATGCCGGAGGGCGGCAAAGTCGGATGGCATACCGACTGGGTTAAGGAATCGGCTGGTGCCCAGAAATGGGAAACATTCCACATTAAACAGTTAATCCCCTGGATCGACGCTAATCTGCGCACAAACCCGCATAAAAACGGCCGTGCCATCGCGGGCCTTTCCATGGGCGGATACGGCGCGCTGCACTACGCCTTCCGGCATCCCGATATGTTCGCTTATATCGGCAGCTTCTCTGGCGCGGCTGATCTTCAGGAGCCAGCCACCCAGCTTGTCATAGCCGAGCAATCCATCACCAGCGGATTTCCGGGCTGTGGAGCCTTCGGGCCGGTTACCAGCGGCAACTGGGCGGCCCACAACCCGCTAAAGAACATTGAAAAATTCCGTGGCCTGCATATAGCCATGTATGCCGGGTCGGGGACCAGCGATCTTGATATAATCGAACGCACCATGGGCTATTCCACCTATCGCCTGCATCTGGCGCTCGACAAGAAGAGCATCAAGAACACGTTCTGGATGTACGGCCGGCCCGGTGGGAACACCGGCTGCAATGGAGGGCACAACTTCGGCTGCTGGAATTTTGCTTTAAAAGATATGCTCCCGAAAATGATGGCGCAGCTTGCCTCCGGGACCGGGGCCCTGGTGCTCAACAGCGTCTCCCAGTTAGACCAGGCCGCTCCGCGGCAGGACGCCCTCGCTAAGCCGGGCGTCGGTCTTAACCAGCCCAGCCAAGGGCCCGGGAAAAGCCCCAGGCTGAAACTGGTCCCACGCTGATACCCCACAAACTCATCAAGGCATACACCGCGGAATAGCCCCCGCGTTTCGCTTTGGCTTTCTGCAGCCTGTAGGCTCTTCACCTCCGGCGCTTGCGCTTATGCCGGGCGCACAAAAACCGACGGCGGGGTTTTTAAGCCCCGCCGTCGGCTCTTATCTGCCGCGCCTTATATCAGCGGCAGCTTGGTAGGCCGTGGTGATCCTTGCAGTACTGCGGATGAGGGGGTTTAGGATAGCCAGGGGTCACCTTCTTCATATCGCCGGCTTCGTCAGCTTCGCCTGCCGCCGCCTTATCGATCGACTTCGGACAGCCATAGCCGTTCGGATTAGTGCCGCAGTAGGCCGGTATGTGGCCGCAGGCCGGGGAGAGCGGATTCAGCTGGCAATACATCGGACAGCCGGGGTAGGCGTGATGATCCTTGCAGAACAAGGGACAACCTGGCGCGGCCGGGTTTGAGACGCAGTTCGCCTTGGCAAGGCCCGGGTCAAAGAGTACGGCGTCAGCTTCCGCGCTTTCTCCGCCCACACTCTTCTTACAGCCATAGCCGTTCGGATTAGTGCCGCAATAAAGAGGCGGCGGGCAGCTGGGATGCCCCCAGCCTATTGTGTGACAGAACTTAGGACAGCCCGGCATCATCGGGTTCTCAACGCAGCCTATATTCTTTGTATCCACAGGCGCCGGTGGAGCCTGCACGTCGGCGCTCACCGCGTCCGATCCAACCGCTGCCCCGAGCTGTCCGGCAGCGGGACCCGCATAGGCGCTTCCCGTCAGAGTCAGCATTGCCAATAAGATAATTATTTGTCTCATACTATCCCTCCTTAATTGTCCTCGGACAGACCGCATAAATCGCCAACCACGGACCATTCCCTATAGCTTATAGTAATGCTTATTTGGATCATCCTCAAGGGCTAAAGGGCCCTGCCTTTAGTGGGCATGTTGACCCGGTCCGGTTCTGGACTTTCGCAGCTTCCAGCGGGCCTGCAGCTTTTGTTCACCAGGGGATTTCTCCGCGTATTAATCTTCCCGGCCGGACCGCGCCGTAGAGTTGAGCGAATCCTGAGCCTATCTTGATGGTTCCTTGACCTGATACCGTTAAAATATACACCAGGCGCGATTATGCGATATCCATCTGAGAACAATACGGTTTTATTCCAGGCTCTGAGGCTTGCCGTGATCCTCGGATCGCTTGGCCTATTTTGGGCGTGTGCGACTACGTCCGGGGAAGAGACGAGCTGCGAGCAGCGGTTCCGGCGCAGTGATGAAGGTAAATCCATAGACCGATGCCTGAGCTTCGGTGGCATAGCCGTGTTTCAGGGCGAATCCGGGACTTTTGCCGATTGCAGATTCCAGCCTGGAAAAGAGGCCCCCTCCAAGCGGCAACTGACGGAACAACGGCCGTAATCCAACAAGCCGGCGGCTGCCTGACTTTATATTTAAGATTAGCGCTCTAATTGCGTAAATCCGCATAGCGGCGCCTGCCTTCTATTTGCTTTGCGCATTGCCGCCAGCCCTTTTCTGTTCCCTATTATGAAATAACAGTCATGGTGTGCTATACTAAACCTATAAATCACAGTGAAAAGGAGAATCACCTTGGCAAGACAAACGTCATCCGGCATAGCTCTCTCCATAATGGGGATGGTCACGCTTTTTACGGCATTCTCACTGCCTGCACTGGCTAATGAAGCGCCGAGCTTCACTTCCGGAAGCGGGATCAAAGTTATTAAATCTGCCTGGCTGGAGGGCAGCAGCCGCACTATCATTATTGATATAGAAACTCCTCTTATCTCGAAGCGGGCCGTTAACGGCGGCATAAATCAGGTCTTTATAACCCTGCCTGACAATTACTTTTCTGATTCCGGTAACGGCAAGCGCTTCCCGGTCCTTTATCTGCTGCACGGCGGAGCCGGAGGCAGCGCCTCACAGTGGACCACCGGGGGCGGGACCGCAGAGACGAGCACCAGCGGGAAGGACCTGATCACGGTCATGCCCGACTGCGGCAAGGTCGGATGGTTCACGGACTGGGTAGACGAAAGCGCCGGAGCCCAGCACTGGGAGACCTTTCACCTCACTCAGCTCATTCCCTGGATTGACGCCAATCTGCGGACAAATCCGGACAAAACCGGGCGCGCTGTCGCCGGGCTTTCCATGGGAGGCTACGGCGCTTTCCACTATGCCTTCCGAAGACCGGATCTTTTTGCTTATGCGGCGAGCTTCTCCGGAGCGCTGAACTTGCAGGACGCCGCGACGCAGCTGACCATAGCCGAACAGTCGATTGTAAGCGGATTCTCCAGAAATGGCGCGTTCGGGCCCATTAGCAGCGACACCTGGAAAACGCATAACCCGCTTAAGAATGTGGAAAGCCTGCGCCCCGTGCAGTTGGCCATGTACGCAGGCGCCGGGATCAACGATGGCGATATTTTAGAGCGAACCATGGGCAATTCGACGTATAGGCTGTACAAAGCTCTTAATGCGGCGAACATCCCCGTTTTCTTCTGGATGTACGGCCGGCCCGGCGGGGACACCGGCTGTGATGGCGGCCATAATTTCGGCTGCTGGAACCTCGCCCTTAACGACGCGCTCCCCAAAATGCTGCGCGTTATTACCGGCGGGCAGAATGCCGACGCTGCGATCGCGGCAGACAAACCCTCTGACATGCAGTATCAGCCGCTTGATCCGGCCGTGAAGAACGCAGGCGGGCAGGACCTCCCTGCGGACGTCTCCTGGAATTGACCCGGCGCGGACGGCCGGGGCTTTGCTCCGTCGGAGATCGCTAAGCGATTCGATAGCCTGAGACGCTTACATGATATCAGCAAGGGCTTAATGAAATTTTTATTGAGACTAGAAGATTATGTAGTTTCCGCGGAAAAGGCGCTGGTCGCCGTTTTCATAGCGCTGATGATAGCGTTCTCCTTCCTGCAGCTCACGCTGCGCCTGGCTTTCCATTCCGGCATAGTCTGGCTGGACCCCGCGCTCAGGCACATGGTGCTCTGGACCGGCCTCACCGGCGCCGCGCTCGCCTCAAGATATTCACGGCACTTCGCCTTGGACGCTCTGGTTAAATTCATGCCGGAACCGATGCACCGGCCGCTCGCCGTCTTCATAGATCTTTTTACGGTCGCTGTAGCCGGCGCGCTGTTCGGCGCGGCATGGAAATTCATCCGAGATGAGTTCGTCTCCGGCTCCGTGGCTTTTTACATAGGGGGCCTGGGCGTCAAGGGCGGCTGGGCCGGGATGATACTTCCGCTGGTTTTTCTTTTGATCGGCTTCCACGCGCTGCTGAACATCTTCAGACAGAAAGAGGCTGCGCCGGAAGACATAGACCCGAAACTGTAGATTTTCAGCCGCAGCTGAAGACGTATGGGCATTTTCATAGCAATAATTATTTTCGCACTGGCTTTTCTGGGAGCGCCGGTCTTTTCGCTTATCGGCGCCGGCGCGCTCTATCTATTCGGCGCGGACCAGATAGATTCTTCGGCAGTGATCGTGGAGATGCTGCGCCTCGCCAGCCTCCCGGCGCTGATAGCCATACCCCTCTTCACTTTCGCCGGCTACGTGCTGGCCGAAAGCGGCTCGCCGAAACGCATGCTGAAGCTTGGCTCAGCCCTGTTCGGCTGGCTGCCAGGCGGCATGGCCATCGCGGCGCTTTGCGCGACCGCTCTGTTCACGGCTTTCACCGGCGCCTCAGGCGTGACGATAATAGCTCTGGGCGGACTGCTCTACCCGATGCTTACCAAGCAGGGCTACCCGGAGAAATTCACGCTCGGCCTGCTGACCACCACCGGAAGCCTCGGGCTTCTGTTTCCACCCAGTCTGCCTATAATACTTTACGGCTTAATAGCCAAGATAAGCATAGACGTGCTCTTCAAGGCCGCCCTGCTGCCGGGCGTTTTCCTGCTTGCCGTCCTGTCGGTTTACGCGCTTATAACAGCGAAGAGGGCCGGAATAAAAAAACAGCCTTTCTCCTGGGACGAGCTGAAAGGCGCGTGCAGGGAAAACGCCTGGGAGATCCCGCTGCCCTTCATAATAATCGGAGGCATCTACGCCGGCTTTTTCACGGCCAGCGAGGCCGCCTGCATCATGGCTTTCTACGTGCTGATAACGGAAGTGTTTATTTACAGGGAGCTAAGCCTGTTCAGAGATATACCGGGGATAGCGGTAAAGAGCATGATGCTGGTCGGCGCTATTTTCGTAGTGCTTGGAACGGCGCTCGGCCTGACCAACTACCTGATAGACGCGCAGATACCGGACCGCATTTTCGCCTGGCTGCATTCTTTCGTTTCCAGTAAGATCCTGTTCCTGCTGATATTGAACGCCTTCCTGCTGGTCATCAACATGGTTGAGATCTTCTCGGCGATTATCATCGTTGTTCCGATAATAGTGCCGGTAGCCATGAACTACGGCATAGACCCCATCCATCTGGGCGTCATTTTCCTGCTGAACCTTGAGATAGGCTATATGACGCCGCCGCTTGGCCTGAATCTTTTCCTCTCAAGCTCCAGGTTCGATAAAAAACTGCCTGAGCTCTACGCGGCGACCATGCCCTTCTGGTTCATTTTGCTGGGCGTCCTTGCGCTGGTCACTTACTTCCCCTCGTTCTTCTTTTTAACTCCCTGACACTGTTCTAGTTGATTCCGTCTAATTTATCGTCTAACCGGCAGCGGGGACCCTGTCCGCCGGCCTTTGTAAACAAAAAGGTTGTAATGGTTTGAAGCAGCAGAATAATTCTTTGGAGCGGATGTCGCCGGTTTTCCCGGCCGCCCATTGAGGGGTTTAATCCCGGCAAGCGGAGCGTATCCCTCCGGGACGGCGAGGATGTCCGAGCGCAAAAGCATTGCTTTTGCGCGAGTTCCGGAGCCGGCGCAGGTTGCCGGGATTCTAGCCTATGGCTGTGCCGTATCAGGAGCTATGCTCATCAGACGGCCCTCCCCTAAAACCCCGGTCCCGGGCGGACGGGGAAATCGGCGACAGCCAAGCGAACCCATCTGGGCGCTGGTCACTTACTTCCCAGCGCTTTTCTTTTTAACTCAATGACATCATGCTGAAGGTCCGTATCGCCGGGGAACCGCGCGAGCGCGGCGGAGCCGTAGCGTAGGGCTTTTTCCGAGCGGCCAAGCTTGGCGCAGGCGTAGAACAGGTTTTTGTACTGCAAGCCGGGGTCAGGGTCGACACGCAGCGACCTCTCCAGCAGTCCCACGCCCTCTTTTGTCCGGCCCAGCTGAAAAAGCAAAGTGGCTCGGTTATTATAAAGGATGGCCGACTCCGGGTATATGCGGCTGCCCGCCTCGTACATAACCAGCGCTTCCTCCGGACGATTCAGTTTCCGCAGCGAGAACGCGGCGCTGTCTATGGCCGCTTCATTCACGCTTTCAGGCGCCAGCGCAACCGCCTTCTGAAAGGCTTGCAGGGCAGGCTGAAAGTCCCCCCGCCCCGCGTAAACGGCGGCAAGCTGTCCCCAGGCAGCGGCCTCATCGGAACGCATATTGATCGGCGCCCGGCTCAGGCAAAGGAAAATGAGCGGCGAAGCCGGAAGCAATAACTTCACTACTGCGCGCCATTCCATTTTTCTTAGCGCGGCGGCCAGGCGCTCTGCCGCTGCCGCAGCCAACGGCAGAAGAAAAACCACCCCGGGCAGACGGTAACGGTCGCTTATCAAAAACGGCAGGATGGAAGACAGATAGGCCAGAAAAAGCAAAAGCGGCAGGCCGGACGCCTCCCTGATGCGGCAGAGGAATAGCCCGGCTGCCCCGAGGCTGCCAACCAGCGCGAAAGAGACCAGCGGCAGGTTCAGGATAGTGTTAAAATTCCGCGCGATGAATTGTATATCGTAGTTGTCCGGGATCTCGTAGCGGTTCCAGAACAACCAGAACTTCAATCCCATAAGCCCGAGCCAGCGTAGCGGCTGGTCGGCTATAAAACGCAAGCCCTTACGGAACCAGAAGGACGACGCGCCGGAAGGTTTCAGCGCGCGGCCGGAACTTATCTCGGCCAGCCTTGCTGACTGGGACTCCTCCAGAAGCGGATCGGAATTTACACCGGCCGGGTAAGTGGCCAGGCCCGTGGCTTCCGGATTATTTCCAAGGAAGAAAGTGAACCCTCCGGTGGAATTTACCAGCACCAGATCCCGGCTGGCGGCGAAGTTATGGAGCGTGACCGGCAGCACCGCGAGCGCCGCGCCGGCAAGCAAAGAGAGCGCCGCGCCGGCCTTCAGGCCGCCGGGGCCGTCCGGCTTCGGCGTCCGCAGCCGGAACCACAGCAGAGCCGCCGGAATAAGCAGCGCCATATTGCTCCGCAGCAGCACAGTACAGCCCGCCGCCAGCCCGCAAATAAAATAATCGCGGATGCGCCCCTTTTCCGCGGCGCGCAGACTCAGCAGCAGGAAGAGCGAGGCGCCGAACACTACGAAAGTCTCCTTGGTCAATAAAGCCGCGCTGAAAATAAAGGGCCGGTAGAATGCCGCGGCCAGCCCGGTGAGCGCGCCGGCGCGCTCGTCGAAACAGCGCCGGGCCGCGTGCATCAGAATGACACACGAGCAGGAATCTATACCTGCCTGCACCCAAAACACGGCGCGGGGTTCATGCCCGAATATTTTATAGAAGGCCGCCAGGAAATACGCGTAGAATGGAGACTGAAAAAAAGCGCGGTGCCGTATCAGCCCGCCGTTCAGGATATCGAGCGCCCACTGGTCGTTAGCCCAGGCGTCAGCGCAGAGAGAATCTATATAAGGAAGGCGTAGCCACTGAAGCAGAAAGGCGGTCCGCAGCGCGAAGGCCAGCAAAAACACCGCCGGCGGCAAGACCCGGCGCCAGGTGAAGAGCTTCGTCATCTGATCTATAGGGACCCGGGCTGTCTGCCTGCGGCTGACCGCGCGTGTCCGGCCAGGCCCTCCAGCTCCGCCAGCTGAACGGCGTCCTTGATAATGCCGGACGCGGCCTTTGGACTATTGATCTTGAGCCAGGTACGAATGCGTAGAAAATTAAATACGGACAGACCGCCGGTATACCTCGCCGTGCCCCCGGTGGGCAGAGTGTGATTCGGCCCTGCGCCGTAATCGCCAAAAACCTCGGCGCTGCCCTGCCCTATAAACAACCCGCCATAGTTAGCGCAGCGTTTCGCCACGGCTTCGGCGCCCCTCACGCAGACTTCCAGATGTTCCGGGGCCAGTGCGTCGCAAACAGCTATGCCCTGCTCAATATTTTTAACGTGTACGGCAAAGCCGTTCTCCAGGGCCCTTGCCGCAGTGGCCGCGGTTTTAAGCGTTTTCAACTGCCTGCCTAATTCTATATCCACGGCGGCTATCAGCGCCCGGTCCGTAGTGACGAGTATCGGTACAGCGTCAGTGTCGTGCTCAGCCTGCGCCAGCAGATCTGCCGCGATTATCCGTGAATCCGCAGTGTCATCGGCCAGTATCGTTAATTCCGAAGGGCCGGCCAGCATATCTATCAGCACCCTGCCGGACACCAGTTTTTTAGCGGCGGTAACGTATTTATTGCCGGGGCCGGCTATCACGTCACAGGCGGGATTGAACGAGGTGCCGAAAGCGAAAGCCCCTATGGCCTGTATGCCGCCTATTTTAAGCAGGCCGTCGGCGCCAGCGACGAACGCGGCTGCGAGAGTGATAGGCTCCGGCTTCGGGGAAGCCACCCATACCGACTTTACTCCCGCGACACGCGCGGTGACCGCGGTCATCAGAACGGAAGAGGGCAAAGGGAACCGTCCGCCAGGAGCGTAACAGCCTGCGTACCGCACCGGGGAGATCCGATGGCCGGCCAGGCCGCCGGGAATCTTAAGCGTTATCTCTTCAAGACTGTCTTTCTGCGCGCGCGCGAACGACTCTATGCGCTGTTTTACCCGCCTCAGCAAGGCCCGCTCGTCTTTTTTCAGACCAGCATAGGCTTTTTCAAGCTCTTTCTTACCGGCCGCCAGGGGGGCGCCTTTAGCGATATCCCCGAAATGTTCGGCGTATTTTCTTACAGCGGACTCTCCTTTCGCCTCTATCTCCTTTAAGACAGACTGCGCCGCGACCAGGGCCTTAGCGTCAGCTGGGTCCCTGAATCTGGATGGCAGGGCTGCGGGGCTTATTCTCCTGAGATATTTCCTCATATTTTCTCCGGGGTCCGCGGCGGCTTGGCGTCGCCCGGACGCCTGGTCACCTTCAGGGACCTTAAATATAATTCATGCTCCACGTCCTCGAGGCTGACGCCGGCTTTGATCATGGCCGCAAGGGTAAAGAAGATGACATCGCCGGCTTCGCCGATTATCTCCTCTTTGGAGCCGCTTGCGATAGCCTCCGTCAGCTCCCCGGCCTCCTCCATTATCTTGGCCCTGAGCAGTCCGGGGTCGCTGAACAGTCGTTTGGTATAAGAGCCTTCCGGCGCGTCAGTAAGCCTGTGCTTCAGCATCTTCTCTACCGAGGACAGGGCGGCGTCATCACCCCAGCAGGTCCACGTGTCGTTATGGCAGAAGCCTTTGCCGTTTTGCCTGACCGTAAAACGCAGAGCGTCGTTATCGCAGTCCAAATCTATCTTCAGCAGCTTCTGACCGTTGCCGGAAGTCGCCCCTTTTTTCCAGAGCCCCCTCTTCCTTGAAAAATACACGCCGCTCAGGGTCTTAACGGCTTCCGTGACGCTCTCAAGATTTGACCAGGCCAACCCCAGGGCCTGGCCGTGCTCGTCGGCTATGACGGTGGGCCATAGGCCCTCGCGATCTTTGATGAGGCTTACAATAGCTTCAGCCAGGCTCATATTGCCGGTATACAAAGCCATACCCACCTGCGCGTCGGCGCCCAACCCGTCCAGGTGGGCGATGTCGTCCACGGTGGTCACGCCTCCGGCGATAGTGACCCGGCAGTTCCCGGCCTGTTTTATTATCTCAGCGGCCCTGGCCCTGTCAAAGCCCTTCATCCTTCCCTCGGTTTCCACGAAGGTCACGAGAAAACCGCCGACATGGTCGCGGAGCCGGCCGATCCCGTCAGTTATGCTCCGGCCAGTGCCGGTCTTCCAGCCTTCCACAACCACCTCGCCATGCCGCGCGTCTAGCGCCGCGATGACCCTCGCTTTAGGCAGCCTGGATAAAAGTTCCGGCGTGGCGGCCGTACCTATTATTATCTTTGAGGCGCCGGCGTCCAGCCATTCCAGCGCCGCGTCGTAAGTCCTTATGCCTCCGCCTACCCTGCAGCGGTATCGCTTGACCAGCTTTTTGATCAGCGCCTTGTTATCGCCTTTGCCCTTCGCGGCGTCGAGATCTATAACCGCGAGCTCGCCGGCTACGGAGAAGCGCTCCGCTATGGGGAACGGATCGCCGGCGTCTATGGCTTTCTTTTCCCCGCCTATAAGCTGTACCGCCTGACCGTCCATGATATCTATCGACGGAATTATCATTGTCTGACCTCAACGCCTAAGCGCGCCAGCGCTGTTTTAAGAGTGTCCACGGTATACTCTCCGTGATGGAAGATGGAGGCCGCAAGAACCGCGTCCGCGCCCGCCTTGACCGCGGCGGACATATGCTCCGGGACGGCGGCCCCGCCCGAAGCGATGATCGGAATATCCACTACGCCCGAGATAGCGGAGATCAGGGGCAGATCATAGCCCTGTTTTGTGCCGTCCCTGTCCCAGGAGGTAAGCAGTATTTCCCCGGCGCCGGCTTTCGCCGCGGCTTCGGCCCATTTGACCGCGTCGAGACCGGTCCTGTTCTTGCCGGACCTGGTGACCACTTCCCAGCGGTTGTCGCCGTTAGACGCCGCGTCTATGGCCAGCACCACGCATTGCCTGCCGAATCTGGCGGCCAGCTCACCGAGGATCGCCGGGTTTTCCACGGCCGCCGTGTTGATGCCGACCTTGTCTGCGCCTGCGTTCAGGAGCTGGAACGCGGACTCTCCGTTTCTTACGCCGCCGCCCACGCATAACGGTATCGAGATATTCGCTCTGACGGCCCTGACCACATCGAGCTGTGTGCCGCGCCCCTCTGGCGTAGCGGACACGTCAAGTATAACCAGTTCATCGGCGCCGTCCTTCTCGTAATTCTTCGCGAGTTCTGCCGGAGAACCGGCGTCCCGCAGGTCCTGAAATTTTATTCCCTTTACCACCCGGCCGTTGCTGACGTCCAGGCAGGGTATTATTCTTACCGTCAGCATATTATTTCCCCAGCCATCTTTTGATCAGCCCCAGTCCCCAGGCCCCGGAAAGTTCCGGGTGGAGCTGGCAGGCCAAAAGACGCCCCTTTTCCAGGGCCGCTACGAACGGGGCGCCATGCACAGAATACGCCCCCGTCCAGCCTTCCGGAATGCGCCTTAGACAAAATGAATTGGCAAAATACGCGTACCCCGGGGTCAGGAACCGGCAGCCGGCTTCCGGCGCCACGGTATTCCAGCCCATGTGCGGCACACACAAGCCTTTGGGGAACCTCACCACCTTTTCCGGTATGATCCCCAAACCAGCGCAGCCCGGATCCTCTTCGCTCTCCAGGCACAAAAGCTGCAGGCCCAGGCACACGGCCAGCGTCGGTCTGTCTTCCCTGAAACGTTTTATTATGGCGGCTCTCAGCGGCTGATCCAGCCCGCTCATTGCGGCTTTAAATGAGCCTACGCCAGGCAGCACCACATGCCCGGCCTCCTCGATATCTTTGGCGTCGCGGCTGAGCCTGGGTTCGGCGCCCAAGCGCGACAGCCCGGCCAGCATTGACGCTATGTTAGCGGTGCCGGTCTCAATTACTGTAACCACTATAGCACCCCTTTGGTGCTGGGCGTTTTTAAGCGGGCCGCGCCGTCCATAAGGCGAACAGCCTTATTTAAAGCCAGAGCCAGCGCCTTGAATGCCGCCTCGGCTTTATGGTGGTCATTGTCGCCCTTTAAGACGTCGACATGAACAGTCATCATCCCCGACATGGCCAGAGAGCGGATAAAATGAGTGAGGTTCTCCGAGTTGATTTCCTTGCCGGTCTCTCCTACGAATTCGCGGCTCAGTTTCAGATTCACGCCGGCGAACGGCCGCCCGGACAGGTCGATAACGGCCCTCGCGAGGGACTCGTCCATCGGCACGCAGGCGCAGCCGAAGCGCCTGACGCCTCTTTTGTCGCCCAGCGCGTCATTGAAGGCCTTGCCGAGCACTAGCGCGCAGTCCTCCGTGGTGTGGTGGTCGTCCACCTCCAGGTCCCCGGAGCAGCTCAGCTTGAGATCGAAGCGCCCGTGATGCGCCAGGGCGGTGAGCATGTGGTCGAGAAACCCTATCCCCGTGGAGATATCGGCCTTGCCGGAGCCGTCCAGGTTCAGGCTGACGCGGATCTTTGTCTCTTTCGTCTCCCTGTTCACTTTCGCTGTTCTCATGGCAGGATCTCCTCTAATTCATTGATATTTTTCAGGACCCTGGAAGCCCCGGCGCCGTACAGCGCCAGCTCCGTATCCTTGCTGAGCTTGGACGGAGAGTGAACGCCGACGGGCAAAACGCCGGCGCGCCTCGCCGCCTGCATATCGTCCGGGCTGTCTCCGAAGAACCACGCTTTGGAACAGCCCAGCCGCTTCATGCAGAGCAGAACCGGCTCGGGATCCGGCTTTTCTCTGGCGTCGTCCATAGTAATCACGCCGCCGAACAGGCCACTCAGCCCGAACCTCTTAAGGAAAGCTTCCGTATCTTTGCGGGGGCGGCCTGTTACCAGCCCAAGCTTATAGCGGCGAGCCAGCGTCGTTAGAATTTTCCTGTCGATAATCAGCCGCTCCGCCTCTTTAAAGCCGGGGGTATTCAGCGTGCCCTGATATAACTGCTCAAATCTGTCCGTAACGGCCTTCAGGCCGGCTTTTATGCCCCTGGCTCTTAACAGGCTGCGGGTAAGTTTCCAATCGTTGTTTGACCCGCCCTTCGCCTTCGCGGCCGCGACATCGTCGTGATTAATATCGGCCCCGAACGACCTGGCGGTACGCACGATGGCCTTTATATAGGACCGCGATGTATCCACTAAAGTGTTGTCGATATCGAATAATAGCGCCTGCGGCGCCAAAACTATTTCAAAAGCGCGGCATAGCCGCTTAAACCCGGCCTCATCTCCCGGAAGGCTGACGCGCAGGCAGCTCTCAAGCTCTTTATGTTCCGGAAATATCCTGACGCAGACGCCGAGTCCGGCCAAAGCTTCCCATACCCTGCGGGCGTCCTTAAATTCCGCGAGTATGAAATTACCCTGGGACGGGTCTGACTTTACACCGTGGCCCCGCAGCAAAGCCCTGAGTTCTTTCCTCTCTTCCCTTATTCTGGCTATATACCTTTTAACCTCACCGTTTTTATCCTTCAGCCTCTCGGCCGCGAGCGCCAGCGACGCGGAGGAGACGGGGTACGGCATGCCTATCTTCCTCAGCCAGCTTATAACCCTCTCCGGGCCTATGGCGTAGCCGACCCTCAGTCCGGCCAGCCCGTAAGCTTTGGAAAGTGTCCTGACCGCCACCGCATTAGGCAGGCCCAGCACGGTCTTCGTCAGGTCCTTATCCGCGAAATCCACATACGCCAGGTCTACCATGATCAGCGCCCCGGGCGCGCCCGCCGACAATCGCTTGAGCTCTGCGGCGCTTATCGTAAGTCCGGTGGGATTGGAGGGCGATATAGCGACTATCAGGGAAGTTTTACCGCTGACCGACGATAAGATCTTTTTGACCGGGAATGCGCCGCTCCGCCAGACGGGCCTGATTACGCTGCAGCCTATAAGGCCGGCGTAAATATTGACCATCTCATAGGTAGGCACCGGCACTATGACTTCCCGGCCCGGCGCGAGCACGGCCCGCATCACCCGCTCTATGGCGTCATCGCCGCCGCTGGTGACTATAACCCTGTCGGCTGACACGCCGGCTCTCGCCGCGATATCTTTTTCCAGGGCTTCGGTTCCCACATACCTGTTTACATTTCCCGGGTCCATCTCTCCACAGACCCTCTTTAAGAACCCGGGCGGCGGCAACGGCCCCTCGTTCAGATTGAGCATGAGCTCTACTGGACAGCGCGGTTTTGGCGCGCAGTACATCGCGACCTTGCCAACTCCCGGTACGGGTTTTACGCTCATAAACGGTCCCGTTACGGCACGATATGCGCCAGCCTGGTGACGATAATATCGGTACCGCCGTGTTTCTTGATCTTAGGAATCAGCACAGGCAGGGCTTCGCGCGGCACCGCGACCTTAAGCGCGTAGCCCGCTCCGCCGTACAGCTCGGCCACGGTGGGCTCGCGCATGCACGGCAGGATGCTTATCACGGACTTCAGCTTCTCGGCCGACACATTGACCTCGAGTATCACGCGTTTGCGCGCTTCGAACACCGACCTGAACAGCATCACCAGCGCGTCTATGGCTTCCTTTTTCCCGGGGTTCTTATACGCCGGCCTGCTCATGTACAGCCTGGTGGAGGAAGACGAGATGGTGTCCACGATCTTCAGATTATTTGCTTTTAACGTTGAGCCTGTGGCCGTAATATCTATTATGAGGTCGGCGTCCTCCGGGGGAAAGACCTCCGTGGCGCCGTACGACCTCACGAATGTCGCGTCTATCCCTTTCTTTTTTATCCAGGCCCTGCTCAGCCTTTCATACTCTGACGCGATGACGAGTTTTCTGCGTGGAAGTTTATCGCCCTTGAGAAGCGCGGCGGGCGCGGCGGCGACCAGGTCCACCTTGTCGAACCCCGTATCCAGCAATTCCACCACGTCAAAATTAAGCTCTCTTACCCAGTCGTCCCCGGTGAAACCCAGGTCAATGGAGCCGGCGTGCAGCATCTCCGCTATGTTCTGCGGTTTCAGTATCTTTATCTCCAGATTATCGAGCGAAGCGCTGGGGCGGTAGTCGCGCAGTGTGGTCCTTATTTTTATCCCGGCGTCGTTCATCAGCTCGAATATGTTGTCCTTCATCCTGCCCTTGGGCAGGCCCATTCTTATTTTTGTTTCCGGCTTATTCATGATGCGGGCCCTCCTAAGATATTACAGTTCGCAAACCGCCTTATCGAACCTTATCTCCGAGCTCTCTCCGATATTGATCTGCTCCCGCCGGCCTATGATAGTGGCGCCCGGGCCGACCAGCGACCGGCTGAGGTTCATGTTCATGACTACGGCTTTCTCGTTGATAATGGAGTCCGAGATTATAGAGTAGTCAGCTATAACCCCGTCGCCTATGGAAGCGTAAGGTCCGATCACCGAATTGGAAACCTTCGCGCGCGGCGAGATGTACACCGGCTCTATTATGGCGCAGCCGGGCGCGCGGTGCGCGGGATTTTTCTTTTTCAGGATATAGCGGTTGGTCTCCAGCAGGGTTTCAGGTTTCCCGCAGTCATACCAGCCGTCTATCGTTACCGGGCGGAATTTGTGGCCGCCCTTGAGCATAAGCGCCAAGGCGTCGGTAAGCTGTATCTCCCCCCTGGTGGTCCGGCCGGACCGTACCAGGTTGTCCAGACTGCCGAACAACGGGCGGCTGTCCTTGAAAGAGTAGATGCCAACGATGGCGAGGTTGGAAACCGGGTTCGCGGGTTTCTCAACCATACTGATTATACGGCCTCGTTTCGCTTCCACCACGCCGAAGCGGCGCGGGTCGGCCACCTCCCTTACGGCTATGGCGTCATCCCCCCCGCTCATAAACTTGCGGAGGTCGGCTGAAATTATGGTGTCGCCGAGCAGAACCAGCGCGGGGCCTTTTACATAATTGCGGGTTATCCAGATCGCGTGTCCGAGGCCCTTGGGCTCCTCCTGCGTAATATAGCGGACATCGAGCCGTGGATATTTATCCGAGACATAGGTCCTGATCTTATCCCCCATATAGCCGATGACCATGAAGATTTTTTTAACGCCCGCCGCCGAGAGCTCGTCAAGAATATGGCCGAGGATGGGCTTGTCCCCCACGGTCAGCAGCACCTTTGGGTAGGTGTGCGTGTGCGGCCGAAGCCGCGTCCCCGCCCCCGCCACCGGCACAATAGCCGAAAATTCAGTTTTAGACATAAGTCCTCCGCCTCTGTCGCACCCCTCGCCTAATGCTCGGGGCGGATTACCGCCGGGCCTAAAGAGGAACCCGGCCCGGTGCTCCCGGAGGGGGACTTCGTCCCCCTTCCGCGCTTGCTTCCTTCGCCAGGCTCAGTCGCCACGCTGAACCCCCTGGCAATGACGCCACTCAATTCAATTGAAACCGACTCTCTATATCTGTCGTACCCCTCGCTTAATGCCCGGGGTTACGCAGGGCTCATATATGATAAATCTATAACAAAACAGAGATAAAAAGCAAAATTAACACTGTGGCGGCGGCTAGGGCGAAGCGGTATTCTCCGGCTCGGGTATAGCCGTAGACCAGCATGGCCACCCGGACTACGGGCGTGGATATCAGAAGCAGAACGCCCGCCTGCAGGAACGCCCCGGCGGCCGCATAACCGTAAAACCGGCAGATGAAGCCCAGCAGGAAGGAAAGCAGGCTTAAACAAATGCCAGCCTGCAAAGTGCGCCGGATAAGCTTCCCCAGCGCTTTTTCCGATATTTTATCGGCGTCGTTCATAAGGCCCTGCGCAGCATTTCTATCGCGACCGCGAAAACGAAAACCGCGAATCCTGTCTGTATCCTCGCGGACGCGGTTTTGTACAGGAGCTTGATTCCCACAAAGGACCCAGCCAGCACGCCCAGAACTATAACCGCCGCCAGGTCCGGGATAAGATAGCCCCTCTTGAAATAGATGAAAGCGCTGGCGGCGGCGGATACGCCTATCAGAAAATTGCTGGTGGCCGCGGCGGCCTTGAAAGGAACGCCGCACAGCAGCGTCATCACCGGCACCTGTATTATCCCCCCTCCCAGGCCCAGGAGGCCGGAAAGCCCGCCGGCGAAAAACGAGATGGAAGAAGCAGGCGCGATATTCTTTACACGGTAGGGCACATGGGAATTACTCGCGGGATCAAAAAACGAAGAGTCCAGAGCTCCGCAGGTAGTGCCTGGAGCGGCACTGGTCCCGGCTATTCCGCTTTGAGCCGGGCGGCGGACCTTCAGGAACATTGAAACCGAGACCGGAAAAAGGACCAAGGCGAAAATGAGCTGGACCAGCCACGGGGACAAGGCGCCGGACAAAAGCGCGCCGGCCATAGAGCCGAAAACGGTTGTCAGCTCAAGGACGACCCCGAGCCGCATATTTGCGAGCCCGCGTTCCACATTGACTGACGCCACCGCGCTGGAGGTCGCCACGATCGCGGCCAGCGACACTGCTATAGCCTGGTGGATAGGGATACCCATGCCGAGCACCAGCATGGGTACGACAAAGATGCCTCCGCCGACGCCAAGAACCGAACCCAGCACGCCGATAAAAAAACCGAAAAGCGCCAGCAGGAGAAAATTGACGGGGTTAAGAAGGAACATAAAAGGAATGCAGCTAGGTGCAGTTAGGGAACACTGTTTACAATATGATTACAGCAACCGACCTATGCAACTTTACTTGGTAAATAGTCATTAAGTAAACAACGTCCCCTGCTTACTTGGTCTATGTGATTATTGCGACCGGGTCCGGCAACTTTACTTGGCAAATAGTCATTAAGTAAACAACGGCCCCTGCTTAGCTGTTAAGCCACTTCTCGGCTTCCCTTTCCCCGATATCGAACGCGCGCGCGCATTTGGCGCCGTTAAATTCAAGAATGCCCAGGTCCAGGTCCACCGGGGGCTTGAAATAGTGCACGACCGGCGCGGATTTTATGAAAACCCGGGATTCATAGATCTTATGGGTGTGAATGGCGAGCATTTTCCTGGCTTTGGATTCAAAATGCCCGAAAAGTCCCGACGTCGGGAAATTCAGGTCTTCCTCCCTGGAGTTGCCGATCATCACTATGGTCTTGCACCCTTCAAAAATATTGAGATTTATATTGGCGACGCCTATCACGCCGCCGTCCACCAGATGGCAGGTGCTCCCGCGCTCGGTAACTTCTATGGGCGGAAAAATAGTCGGGATGGCGCAGCTGGCCACCAGCGCGTCCACGAACGATATGTTATAGGCGTGCGTGCCGCCGTCGAATTTGACGATGTACGGCAATTTGTTCTCCACGGAGTGGCTGATGACGTAAAAATTAACATCGCGGCTGAACTTCACGCCCGTTTTTGAAAGCCAGGAGTCCAGGAAGCGGTAGATCGGCTTGTTCGAGAAGAGATACATCCTGGAAATATGCTTCTGAACCAGGAAGCCGAGCGTCTGGAAAAAGCCCGGGCCGTGATGCCGGTAAAGTTCCAGAGGCATATTATTATAGCCGGGCCGCATGGAGAGCATGCGCTCCGGCTTCAGACCCGCCCAGATCTCGCGCATCTCGCCGGTCTTGTTATAGCAGTAGCCGGCCCCGTTAAGCGCGCCCACGCTGAAACCCGCCACGGCGTCGAATTCCACGCCTCCGGTGACAAGCCGCGCGAGTGCGCCGGACTGCCAGCTGCCCAGCGCTCCGCCTCCGCATAAGAAGAGCCCGACCGGTTTTTCCAGGTGTCTCATTTTCCTTTGCATCCCAAAAGTAATAGAATCATTACTGTAGTATTGTAGCACAACGGTAATTTCATGAGCGAATACCTGACCGTGGTCGGCCTGGGGGTCATAATGGCCCTGACGCTGATCCTTCCTTTCTCAGTAAAAAAAGCCGAAGAAGAGCTGGAGGCGTTCCTTTTTATAATGGGCCTCTCCGCAGTCACGATCTCCGGCCTCTGGAGTCCGGGCCTGCTGGAAGAAGCGCTGCTGGAGCCGGTTAAAATAACGCTGGCCGTGCTGGCGCTGGGCTTTGCTTTCAGGGCCGCCCGGCCGGGGTTCAAGGCCTGGCTTCACCTCCTTATAAAGACGCTTGGGCTGCGCTGGGCGCTTTTCTCCGTCATACTTTTATTGGGCTTCGGCTCCAGCCTTATCACGGCCATCATCTCCGCCCTGGCGCTGGCCGAGATCATCACCATTCTGAAGCTTGAAAGAAAACAGGAGATCCGGATAGTGGTGTACGCCTGCTACGCGATAGGCCTTGGCGCCGCTCTGACGCCGCTGGGAGAGCCGCTTTCCACCATCGCCGTCGCCAAGTTGAAGGCCCCGCCGCATAGCGCCGATTTTTTCTATCTGCTCCGACAGATCGGCTTCTGGGTGGCGCCGGGAGTACTGGCGACCGCTTTTTGGGGGACACGCGGGCTCGGCTCCGCCGGCTCCCACGCCATAGGCCTTTCGGAAGACGCCCGCGAAACCGATAAAAGCATAGTCATCCGGAGCGCTAAAGTATATGTTTTCGTCATGGCGCTTATTTTCCTCGGGGCCAGCCTTACCCCGCTGGCCGAGCGCTTCGTGCCCGGGATGCCTGTCTGGGCGCTTTACTGGGCCAACTCGGTGTCGGCTATCCTGGACAACGCGACGCTGGCGGCGGCCGAACTGGTGCCGGCGATGACCGACCGGCAGGTGAAATTCGTGCTTATGGGCCTGCTGGTTTCAGGAGGCATGCTTATACCCGGCAACATTCCCAATATTATAAGCGCCGCCAAACTGAACATCCGGTCCGGAGAATGGGCCCGGGTCGCTCTGCCGTACGGGGCCTTTCTTATGACGGCCTATTTCGTATTGATGACGATATTTGTAAAATAACGAAAAGGAGCGGTTAAAATTTATGGAATGGAAATGGAAAACCATCATCGAGCCTTTCAAGATAAAGACCGTGGAGCCGCTTGGCTTCACTACCAGGGCGGAGCGCCTGCAGATACTGGAAGCCGCGCACTACAACCTTTTCAATATCCGGGCTGAGAAGATCCTTATAGATCTTCTGTCCGACAGCGGCACCGGCGCCATGAGCGCGGCGCAATGGGGCGGCATCATGGTGGGGGACGAATCCTACGCCGGAGCCCGCAGCTATTACAATTTCGAGAACGAGATACGCGGCCTGACCGGCTTTGAAGAGATAATCCCGGTTCACCAGGGCCGCGCCGCGGAAAAGATCCTTTTCACCCTTATCGGGGGAAAGGGCAAATACGTTATTTCCAACTCGCATTTCGACACCACCAGGGCGAATGTGGAATCCTCCGGGGCGCATGCCATGGATTTCCCCTGTAAGGAAGCGCTTGATTTTGACAGGCCGGCTCCCTTCAAAGGCGACGCCGATCTGCAGGCCATGGAGAAGTTCATAAAGGAAAAGGGCGCGCAGAATATCCCGCTATGCGTGATGACGGTCACCAATAATTCTCTGGGCGGCCAGCCGGTCTCCATGGCGAACCTGAAAAACGCCAGGAAACTGTGCGGCAAGTACGGCATCCCGCTTTTCCTGGATTGCGCCCGCTTCGCCGAGAACGCCTATTTCATAAAGCTGCGCGAAAAAGGCTACGGCAGCGTTCCGGTGCGCGAGATAGCCGAAGAGATGTTCGAACTGGCCGACGGGACCTGGATGAGTTCCAAGAAGGACGCTTTCGCCAACATGGGCGGCTTCCTGGCCCTGAATAACAAGGACTGGGCCGCCAGAGCCAGGCAGCTGCTTATCCTTACGGAAGGTTTCGCGACCTACGGCGGTCTGGCGGGCCGCGACCTCGAGGCCATCGCCATAGGCCTCAGGGAAGTGCTGGATGAAAATTATCTTCAGTACCGCCTCCGCTCGGCGGAATACTTCGGGGCCGGCCTGCTGAAGCACGGCATACCGATCATAAACCCGGCAGGCGGGCACGGCGTCTACATCAACGCTAAAAAATTCCTGCCGCATATCCGTCCGCAGAATTTCCCGGGCCAGAGCCTGGCTTGCCGGCTTTACCTGGAAGGCGGCGTACGCGGGTGCGAGATCGGCACGCTGATGTTCGGGCGCCGGGACGCGAACGGCAACTTCCTGGCCGCGCCCATGGAACTGGTACGCCTGGCCATGCCGCGGCGGGTCTACACGCAGAGCCACATAGATTATGTCATAGAGGTCCTGGGCTGCATCGCAAAAGATAAAAAATCAATAACAGGGCTGGATGTGGTGGAGGCACCGGTAGTGCTGGCCCATTTCACGGCCAAGCTTAAGCCCGCGGAAATCTCGGCGAAGCGGCAAAGCAGCAAAAATCATGTTCAGAAAACACCGTTTTGAAAACGAAGACATAAGGAAGGAACTTGAGGCCATAGTCGGCAGCGAGAACCTGTTTACGGACGAGGCCGAGCTCCTGATGTACTCCTATGACGCCGGCATGGCCCGGGCCAGGCCCGAGGCCGTAGTGCGCTTCACCGCTACGGAACAGGTGGCCCCGGTGGTGAAGGCCCTATACGCCGCGGGCATCCCTTTTCTCCCCAGAATAGCCGGCACCAATCTTTCCGGCGGCACCATTCCGCTGAAGGGCGGAGTAATACTTAACCTGTCTCTTTTGAATAAGATACGACAG
Organism: uncultured Elusimicrobiaceae bacterium; assembly: GCA_964587805.1. GTDB lineage: Bacteria > Elusimicrobiota > Elusimicrobia > Elusimicrobiales > UBA9959 > YA12-FULL-51-18. The sequence goes on along the minus strand of CAZPMW010000001.1, from coordinate 44,671 downwards.
ATCGACACCGCAAAGCGCCTGGCGCTGGTGGAGCCCGGAGTGGTGAACATGCGCCTCCAGCAGGAACTGGATAAATTCGGCTTTTTCTACGCGCCGGACCCGGCCAGCCAGAAAGTTTCCACGATAGGCGGAAATATCGGAGAGAACGCGGGCGGACCCCAGTGCCTGAAATACGGCGTGACCTCCAATAATGTAGAGCGGCTGGAGGTCGTCACCCCTGAGGGAGAAATCAAACTCTGGAGCTACCGCGACCCCGGGCCTGACCTTATGGGCCTGCTGATCGGCTCGGAAGGCACGCTGGGCATTGTTACAAGAGCCTGGCTCAAAATCCTCGAAAAACCTAAATTTGTGAAGACAGCCGTGGCCGCGTTCTCCTCTATAGAGAACGCCATAGAAGCGGTGACCAGGATAATCGGAGCCGGCATTGTGCCGCGCGCGCTGGAAGCCATGGATAAAGTTTCGCTTAACGCGGCAATGCGTGGGGCGGCCGGTTCCGCCGGGAAAAAGGAGCTGGCGCATTACCCGCCTGACACGGAAGCCATTCTCCTCATAGAGCTGGACGGGGCGAGCGACCGTAAAATATCCGCGGAGCTGCGCGACATCACCGATATCTGCAAGGCCGCCTTCGCCTCCGCGGTCATGACCGCTGCCGACCCCGCCGAGCGCGCCGCGCTGTGGCAGGCCCGCAAAGGCGCGTATCCCGCCATGGCCCGCCTGGCGCCAAATGTTATGGTGGAGGACGGCGTAGTTCCCCGTCCCCTGCTGCCAGCGGCGTTAAAAGAGACGCGGGAGATCATTGCGAAATATAAGCTCAACGCCGGGCTTATTTTTCACGCAGGCGACGGCAACCTGCACCCCAACATAATTTTCGATGAACGTGATATGCAGGAAGTAAAGCGGGTCAAGAAGGCCGGCTATGAGATACTCCGGAGCTGCATCCGGCTGGGCGGCTCCATATCGGGTGAACACGGCATAGGAGTTGAGAAAAGGGTTGCCATGAACTGGATGTATGACATCCCTACTCTGGACTTTTTCGGCGCCATAAAAGCCGCCTTCGATCCCAAAAATCTGGCCAATCCCGACAAGATCCTGCCGGTGGCCGAGGACCGTCAGGCCGGCGCGGCGTCATTCCAGCCGGGCCTTCTGGGAGAGGCCGCGACCGTCCTGCTTAACGAGCTTAAACTGCGCCGGGCCAGCGGGGAAAAGAGCGCGGTTACCGGTCTGGGCACCAGGGACCGGCGAGCCGCCGGAGGTAAACCGCGATATAAAGCCCTGGATACGACCCGGCTGAACAGGATACTGGAGCTTGACCAGGCTAACTTCACCGTACGCGCCGAGGCCGGCGTGCCGGTACGGGAACTGAGGAAATGGCTTAAAAAGGCCGGCTTCAGCATAGCGCTCCCGGATATGGAAGGAACGCTTGGCGGCCTGATAGCGGCGAAAGCCTGGGCGCCGGCGCGGGATATCTTGCTGGGCATGGACGTGGCGCTGGCCGACGGTTCCGCGCTTTCCTTCGGAGGCAAGACGGTCAAAAATGTGGCAGGCTATGACGTCATGAAGCTTTTCTGCGGCTCTCTCGGAGCGTACGGGGTTATCCTTACTCTCACGCTGAGGACAGCGTTTGACGCCCCGCAGGGAAAAATCGGGGAGGCCGCGGAGACCGAAGGTCCGAAGGTCTTCACGCCGGATGAATATCACCGCCGCCTGAAGAAGGCCTTTGATCCGCAGAATCTGCTTAATCCCTGGATATACGAGGAGAACAAAGCGTTGGACGTGAAGGGCAAAGAGCGCAACTGACTTTATATTTACAGGTTTTACTGATGCGGTTGCAACTATTGGCGCTTTGCGACTCACGATTTACATCTTACGATTCACAACCTTATGAGCAAGTACGACATCAATGAGCTTTACGATCACACGCAGGAACCTTTTCACCTGAAACACCTGCTGACCGATCTTGGAGAGCGGACGATATACGACGCGGTAGCGCAGTGCAGCCGCTGCGGCTACTGTGAAACCGTCTGCCCCACCTACATGCTTACCGGGCGGGAAACCCTCTCCTCGCGCGGACGCAACCAGTTCCTGCGCCTGCTGATAGAGGGCAAGGCCCGCGACATAGGCGCGGCCGAAGAGTCCTTTTCCACCTGCCTGCTGTGCGGGGCCTGTACCGAAGCCTGCTACGCCAAAGTTCCGACCCCCGATCTGGTGCTGGAGGGAAGGCGCAGCAGAGACGGCTACGGCAGAGGGTTCGCGGCCCGTCTGGCCGTGGACCTGCTGCTTAACAAACGGGTGCTGTTCGAATTGCTGCTAAAATCCGGTTATGTGCTGAAGCGCCTGGGCCTGGCCGCGCTGGCGGAAAGGCTTGGGATGTATGACTTCCTCGGCCTGTCCGCCGTAGGCGCAGCGCAGGGCGCGGTGGGAGCCCCTCTTAAATTTCTGCGGGAAATATTCCGCAAGGACGCCTCTCTTAAACCGCTGGGCAAAAAGAAGATAGCCTGGGCGTATTTCGCCCCCTGCGGCCCCAACTATGCCTTTCCCGAAGTGGGAATAGCAACCGTAGGCCTGCTCAAGCGCTTCCTGGGAGAAGGCGTGTTCGTTGATAATTTCTGCTGCGGGCTGATTGCCTACAATTATGGCCGCGTGATCGAAGCCAGGGAATTCGCTAAAAAAAACATCCTGCGCTTTGAGGAGCTGAAAGGCTCTTTCCGTGACTTCGCCCTGGTCGGAGACTGCTCCTCCTGCGTGGCCTTCATGAAAAGCTATGAACAACTTTTCACCGGCGACGAGGAATGGCGCCTGCGCGCCAAAGCCTTCTCCGGGGCAGTGAAAGATATTCTGGAAGCTCTGCCGGCGGACAAGGTGTCCGGCCGGGCTCCGGCCGCGGGAGCGACCGTGACCTATCACGATTCCTGCCGCGCCTGCCACGGGCAGGGCATCCGCTCCGAGCCGCGCGCGGTGCTGAAAAAACTAGCGGGTGACGCCTTCGTTGAGCTGCCGGAAAGCGACTGGTGCTGCGGCGGCGCCGGCGCCTACGCCTTCACCCAGACCGGCATGTCCGACGCAATAGGCGACCGCAAGATACGCAATATCGCCTCAACCAGGGCCGGAACCGTCCTGGTCGGCGGCACCTCCTGCATCATCCAGATAAACGCCGGGCTGAAAACCAAATGCCCCTCCTCCAAAGCCGTCCACTACAGCGTTTTTGTGGATAATCTGACAAAATAAATACGCAACGTCAGAGTACGCTCCGGCGTCTTCTATCCGCGCCTATTTTTTGAGGGCCGCCTGCCTGGCGTTATTGTAATAGGTCTGTCCTACGTTGTTTAGATACCTCGCGGCTATCTGGGAAGACGTCTCTTTGGCCCCCGGCCAGGCGGGGATCGTATTGTAGCCGTTATGGGGGTTCACATAGCCGGTCGAGGTGATCTGTTTCACGGCCTCGACCAACCGGCCGATCACTTTAGGGATAGCGGTAATATTGCGCAAAGCGCTCTTAAAATTGTCGCCATCGATTTGTCCCAGGAATACAAAATTACCTATGAGCTGAAAGTAGACGCCCACGGCGTCGTCACCTGTAGTGCACACAGGGTCGCCGACATTGGCGAACTCCAGCCAGAAGGACTCCGTCCCCTTAAGCCGCTTGGCTGCCGGGAAGATCCCATGCCCGACGGAGCGCGACCCCGGATCATTCCAAACGCCGGGGTCGGGACACCCCGGGAACAGGATCCCCTGCTCGCGCAGCGGATCTCCGAACTGGCAGCCTGCCAGCAGGTCTTTCCTTCTTGATTGTAAAGAGCCATAACGTATCTCTTTGTAAACTTCATTCATGACTATGCTGCCCTGGCTGGTTCCGGCCAGGGCAAAGGGGCCGGGACGCGATTTTATGGCTCGAATCACCATTGTCTTACCCAATTGTATGGAAAACGCCATCGGAAAAATGGCGGCAGGGTAGGGAATATTGACAAAATCCCAGATGGCAGGATCAACGGGGACAAAGGACATCGCCGCTGTCACCGCGTTAGCTCCGGTCACGCCGCCCGAGGTTAAAAGGTTGCCAAAGGAGTTGCCGAAAAAGATAAAGAGGTTGCCGGTGCCCCCCGCCCAGTAGACGACAGGGCGCGGAATGAGGTTCGCGTCGGCGGGGGTTGCGGGTGTCGCCGCGCGCGGCTGGGTTGCCGGCTGCACCGGGGCCCTTGGCGAACTTGCACTCCTGGACTGGCTATTGGTCACAGTGGTGTTGGAAGCGTCGGCTACTGCCCGCGAGGCGCCTGCGCTCGCGGGCGCGCGTGCCGGCTGGGCCGCAGCCGGCGCAGCGGCCATAGCGGGGGCGTCTTTGGAGCCCAGCGGGGCTACACCATCGTACACTTTCACGCCCGAAGACGTATTGCCGGCCTTTAAATTCATCACCTTGCCGGCAACCGGCAGTTTTGGCAATTTTTTGCCCGCTTTGCAGCCAGCGCATGGAACCGCCGCGTCGGGATTATCCACTACTTTGGGCAGAGAAGTTGGCGTTAGGCCGTTGTCGCACTGTTCCTTTACCCGGAGCAGGTTAGCGTCAGTAAGCTCAAGCCTGCGGGTGTATTTTTCACATTTGGCTTTATCTGCGGCTGCCTGTCCCTCAGGCGGACAGTTCTCCAGGAAGGCGTTTATTGCCGCCATTTCTTTCTTCAGGTTGTTCACCATCAGATTACAGATAGGATCCGCATATGGCAGACTGCCTTCGGCTTCTGAGGACGGGCTATCGCCAAACACTGCGGGCAGGGGCATTAAAAATAACGCGATAGCCGCGGGAAGAGCTGCACGCAAGATCGTTCGTTTAATGACCGGGAGCGTTGAATTGTTTTTCATATAAATCTCCACTATCTGCTGCAAGGACAAAGCTTTGAACTCAGCCGCAAACATCAGCGGTCGGCCCGAATACGGAGGGAAAAACTTATGCGGCTGAATAGCCTAAACTATAGCATAGCAGGGAAATCCCGGTATTTCAATGGTCAGAGACCCCGCGCAACTAAATGCTAAAATATCGCTATGGCCAGGCCAGATGAACATGAGAAACGGCTCCAGCTGCTGGTTAAGTTCGGCGGGCTCATCTCCACCGAGACGAAGCTGACAAAGCTGTTGGAGCTTATTGCCGCGCAGGTCAAACAGATACTGAACGGCGACCGCTGCTCCGTCTTCATCCTGGATAGCCACACCAATGAGCTCTGGTCCAGGGTCGCGCAGGGAATGCATCACACCGAGATCCGCGTTCCGTTCGGAAAAGGCGTAGCCGGGCATGTGGCCGCCACCGGCCTGACCATCAATATAACCGACGCGTACCGCGACCCGCGCTTCAACCACGATCTGGACATGATGACCGGCTACCGCACCAGCAGCATCATCGCGGTGCCGCTGAAGAACGTGGGCGGGCGGATTATCGGCGTGTTCGAGGTGATAAACAAAGGCGAGGGTTTTTTTGACGGCGACGACGAGGGGATACTGCAGCTCATGGGCTCTCTAGCCGCTTCAGCCATCGAGAACGCCCAGCTTTACGAAAGCCTTTCAAAGTCCCAGCTTGAGACCATCTACCGGCTGGCAGTAACCGCGGAATACCGCGACCAGCAGGATACCGCCATCCATCTCAGGCACATAAGCGAATATTCGGCCCTCATCGCCCAGGGTCTGGGCCTGCCTGAGCGCGAAGTAGAGAATATCCGCTACGCGAGTCCGCTGCACGACATAGGCAAGGTAGGCATCCCGGATACGATACTGCTCAAACCGGCCAAGCTGACCCCCGAAGAATTCTTAGAGATGAAGAAGCACACTCTGTACGGGGCCAAAATACTCTCCGGCGCCGAGAGCCTGCTGCTGCAGACAGCCTGCAAAGTGGCCGCGTCCCACCATGAGAAGTTCGACGGCACAGGCTATCCCGCCGGCCTGAAGGGCGAAGAGATACCGGTATGCGCCCGGATAGTTTCGGTGGCGGACGTATTCGACGCCCTCTGCATGCCCCGGATCTATAAACCGAAATGGGCCCCTGAAAAAGCGAGGGAATATATCCACGCGGAATCCGGTAAAGCCTTCGATCCCGATATCGTCGGGGCGTTCGAAAAGGTTTACGGCGATATTATGAAGATATGCTCCGTACCGGACAGCAGGACCACCGTCATCCCCGGCCTCTCTAAAGAGATGCGCCGGCACTCCTTCTAAGCAGCGCTGCCGTTTCCTTCCGGCGAACGGCTGATCCCCGGGTTTATATTTTTATTTTGGCGATGGCGGAGCTTGTCAGCAGGAGCGCTATCGCCAGCATCAGGTAGATGACGGCGCCCAGCATCAGCGGGACCTGGGTTATCAGAAAGGCGAGAACCGAGAACAGCAGCGCGGCCAGCGCGGCCAAAAACACCACCCTGTGCCGGGAAAGGCCGAGCGTCTCAAGACGCAGCGCGAAATGATCCCTGCTGCCGATGAACGGGGAGTGCCCGCGCCGCAGGCGCATGACGGAAACAAAAAAAGTGTCGTAAATAGGTATGGCGAGGATAAACAGCGGCGCATAGACGCCCAGCGGATTGACTTCGCTGTATTTTGTCCCCATAGCCACAAGCGCCAGCGTAAATCCGCAAAACAGGCTGCCGGAATCCCCCATAAAGATCTTCATTTTTTTTGAGAAGTTGTAGGGCAAAAACCCCACCGCGGCGCCGGCCAGGGCGGCCGAAGAGATATTGACATAGATAGCCTCGGAGGGGAACGCTATCAGCAGGAACCCGAGAGCCGCCATCGCCGCCTGACTGGCCGACAGGCCGTCCATAATATCTATGATGTTGAAAGCGTTGGAAACTCCCACGATCCAGACTATGCTGAGGATGAAGGAAAGATAATCGGGGCTGAGAAAGTTTATCCGCACTCCTGAGAAGACCGCGGCGAACGCCACTGCGAACTGTATCGCGAACTTGGTCCTGAAGCCGAGGCCGTGAGGTTTTTTAAGGTCGTCTATCAGCCCCGTCAGGAACATCAGGAACCCGCCCGCCAGGATAATGCGCAGGTCGCGCAGCGTGCCGGTGGGGAACGAGGTATAGAACCGCATAAAGACCAGCCCGGCAGAAAACGCCAGGAAAATAGCGGCCCCGCCCAGCAGCGGCGTGGGGTGCTTATGTGTTTTTATATCAGTCGTGGGGGAGTCCACCCATCCGAGCCGCAGCGCAAGCCGCCGCAAAAGCGGCGTCAGCACCAGCGACAGCGCCAGCGGGACGAGGAAAGCCAGCAGGTAAAGCCTTGAGTTCTCTATCAGATCGCGCACAAAACCCTCCGCCGGACACGCTTATACGCCCGGCCCTATATATCCGTAAAAAAGCTTTTGAACCGCAGCTCCAGTATCTTCAGCACGCCCCTGACTGCGTCCCGGTAATTGATCTTCTTCCCTTCCAGCCGGGATCTTGACGCGTAAACGATGGAGATTTCAGTGAACCTGTATTTTCTGAAAGCCGTTTTGCAGGAGATCTCGGCTTCTATCTCAAAACCGAGGGATTCAAGACCGAGCGACCGCAGAAGCGGGGTTTTGAACGCTTTATAGCAGGTGTAGGAATCGGTCATTTTAGCGCCGAACAAGAGGTTTACGAGCAGGGTCAGGAACTGATTGCCCCAGAGATAAATCATATTGTAGGTCTGCGAGCGGCCGGACAGCAGCCGGGAGCCGTAAACCACGTCTGCCGCGCCCGCCTCGATAGGCCGGACTATCTCAGGTATGTACCGGGGGTCATATTCCAGATCCGCGTCCTGAACAATAACGATATCTCCGGAAGCGGCGGCGAAGCCCGTAAGCAGCGCCCCCCCCTTGCCGGTATTAACCTCATGCTTCAGTACTTTAAGGTCCAGGGAAAAAAGATTTTCTGCCGCTGCTTTATCCAGCCATTCGCGGGTGCCGTCAGTGGATCCGTCGTCCACCACCACGACCTCCTTATCGATAGGCAGGGCGGCTATCCTTTTGAGGATCTCCGGCAGTGTGGCCATCTCGTTATACGACGGGATTATGACGCTGGTCTTCATTGTTTTTGATTATAACAAATATCCCTGATCGAAATATCTTTGCCCCGGCGCCCCGGGCGCCGGGCTGTTTGCGGCGGCCGCGGATACTTTAATATAATTGATTTGCGGATAATGCGGGCCTTGCCGGTGTTATCTTTGATTCTTATTACATCTACTGGTTAATGGAGCTTATATGAAAGTACCTATGGTGGACATGCTTGCCGGTTATGGCGCTATCAAAGCCGAAGCTGAGGCGGCCGTCAAGACGGTGATGAATAAGGGCAATTTTATCCTTGGAGAGGAAGTCTCCAGATTTGAGGGCGAGTTCGCGGCGCTTAATGGCTCTAAATACGCAGTGGGCGTAGCCAACGGCACCGACGCCATAAGGCTTGCGCTTATCGCGGCCGGCGTAAAAGCCGGCGACGAGGTCATAACTTCCCCCTTCACATTCATAGCCACCACCGAAACCATCAGCCAGGTTGGAGCCATCCCGGTGTTCGCCGACATAGAGCCGGACACCTATAATATTGATCCGAAATCCGCGGAGAAAAAAATCACTAAAAAAACGAAGGCCATTATCCCCGTGCATCTCTACGGCCACCCCGCGGACATGGCCCCGATAATGGCGCTGGCAAAAAAGCACGGCCTCAAGGTCATAGAGGACTGCGCCCAATCCTTCACAGCCCAATACAAACTCGGTAGCAGCGACTGGAAATACACCGGGTCCATCGGCGACTGCGGCACCTTCAGCTTCTTCCCCGCCAAGAACCTCGGCGCCTTCGGTGACGGGGGACTGGTAACCACTAACGACCCCAAGATATACGAGGAATTGAAGGCGCTCAGGAACCACGGGAGCAAGGTTCGCTATCTGCATGACATGGAGGGGTTCAACTCCCGCCTGGACACCATTCAGGCGGCGATACTATCGATAAAGCTCAAGCATGTCTTGAAGTGGACGGAGATGCGCAACGCCGTAGCCGCTAAATACGCAGCCGAGCTGAAAGACATCTGCGCCACCGCCATAGTGCGCCCTGACTGCCGCCATTCGTTCAATTACTACACTATCCGCTTCAATTCTAAGGCGGTGCGTGACAACGCCCAGAAGCACCTCACCGAATTAGGCATAGCCAACCAGATCTATTACCCGGTCTCCCTGCATCTGCAAAAGGCGTACGCGCACCTGGGCTATAAGCCGGGCGATCTGCCGGTCTGCGAAAAGACGCAGGACACGGTCTTCTCCCTGCCGATGTATCCCGAGCTGAGCGACGAGCAGATCAAGGCCGTCACCGACGCCGTTAAAGGATCTCTTTAACCGGAAAAGATGAAGGACCAAGGCCAAAGGATCAATAGAACCGCAGCGATTCTTTCCGCCCCTGGTCCTTCCTTCCTGATCCCTGGCCTCTCTCCTTTGCTATGATCAAAACCGATGTGCTGATCGTGGGCGGCGGGCTCGCTGGCCTCTCCGCGGCCAAAGCGCTTCAGGGGAAAGCGGACTATCTCCTGGCTGAAAAAGAGACCGGCCTGGGCGGACTGGCCGCTTCGGTACAAAAAAACGGTTTTACTTTTGACCATTCCGGACATCTGCTTCACCTGCGCTGGGCAAAGACCACCGATCTGATCCTCGGCCTTCTAAAAGACAATTACCTGAAAATCAAGCGGGACGCCCGGATCCATCTCGCCGGGACTGAAACGCCCTATCCGTTCCAGGCAAACCTTTACGGCCTGCCTGACCGGATCCGCTCTGAATGTGTACGCGGATTTCTGAAAGCCTGCCTGGAGAGAAAAAGCGGAAGAAAAGGCCTTCAGAAGGATATGCCGTTCAGGGATTGGTCTTTAAAGACCTTCGGAGCGGGTATTTCCAGATATTTCATGCTCCCATACAACCGCAAGCTATGGCAATATCCGCTGAGCCGGCTTACGTCGGACTGGTGCGCGCCGTTCGTGCCCACGCCGGCGCCAGCCGAGGTCATCGAAGGCGCATACCTGCGCTCTCGAAACGCCATGGGCTACAATCCGGTGTTCTATTACCCGAAAAGGGGCGGCATCCAGGCCCTGACCGACGCCATGTCGCGGGGGCTGTCCGGCGTGCATACCGGCTGCGCCCTTGAAGCGCTGGATATTAAAACAAAAACCGCTTATATCGCCGGACTGGGCGAAGTAAAATACAGGCGCCTGATAAACACCTCGCCGCTTAAATCATTCACGGAGCTTATAGGCCCCCGGCAGGCAGGCCTCAGGGCGCTCGGAGCGAAGCTCCGTCACAATTGCGTGCACGTGCTGAATCTGGGAATAAAAGGCGCGGCCTCTACCGCGCATTGGACATATTTCCCGGAGAAAGAATTCCTGTTCTACCGGGCCGGAACGGCGACTAATTTCTCCAGGCGTCTTGCGCCCGGTGGCTGCGCCTCCCTTTACATTGAAATTTCCACAGCCGGGGCCTCGCTGGACCGGACCTCGGCTGAGAAGGCCATCCTGCGGGGTCTCGTTAAAGGAAAGATAATAAAAAGCGGGGCGGCCGTGGCGGAAAAGCTCTGGCTTACCATTCCCTGCGCCTATGTGATTTATGACTCCGAGCGCAGAAAAGCCCTGCCGTCGATACTGTCAGCACTGGCAGCGCACGGCGTTTGTTCCATCGGCCGCTACGGCGCGTGGAAATATTCATTCATGGAAGAGAGCGTGAGGGAAGGGCTGGAAACGGCTGAAACACTGCTACGAGCCGGTTCACCGCGGTAGCGTCTTACCGCCGCTCCCGGAGAGGGCCGCGGCGAAAGCCGCGATGAAGGGGCGGTCGCTAAAAGCTGACGCCTTCCTGAAATATTCCAGGGCCCGGGCCTTGTCCCCTTTTTTCTGCAGGACCATGCCGCGTATCACAAGGGCCAGCGCGTTCTCATCCCGCCCGTTAACCTGACACAAGGCGAGAGCGGCGTCATAGTTCCCACCCAGGAATTCCGCCAGCGCTAGCTCAAGCGCTAAAGGCCGGTCCGAAGGGGCGAGCTTTACGGCCTCGCGCAGGTGGGCGGCGGCTTTCTTATAGTCGCCGCGCCCGGCCGCGGCCCTGGCTGAAGCCTCGCAGATCCAGGCGTCTCCGGGAGCCACCTTCCCAGCGTAGCCCAATATCAGCTCCGCCTCCTCCCAATCCCTTTTCCTCAGCATCCAGCCGGCATACTCTTTCAGCAGATCCGCGTCCCTGAAGTCACCGAGAATAGCGGCCCGCGAATAGTAATCCTTGGCCTTTATAAGGAATCCCAGCGAGGCGTAGCAGCGGGCCAGGCCGGAGTTGGCGCCGATATCGTCGGAACGGTCCCTGAGAGCCTTCTCGAACAGCGGGATGGCTACTTCGTAAAAGCCGGACCGCAGATAGATAGCGGCGAGGCGGGAGGGATAAAATTTGTTCTCCGGATAAAGACCGTAAGCCAGCTTATATACCGTAATGGCCTTATCCGGAAGCCCCTGGGATTCATAGCAGCGCCCGATGTAGGAATAAGCCTTCTCCCTGACGGCAGAGGGCGGCTTCTCGCCGAAAAGCGCTCCGGACATTACCACCACGGCAGGGCAGTCCCCCCTGTCAAAACCGGCCTCCATGAGGCCCAGCATGTCTCCGGCTTTTTTATCCGACACCCCTCCGAAAAGGAACGCCGCTCCGCTTGATGGCGCGGCAGCAAGCAGGAGCGCGGCAAGGAAGGCTTTCATAAGCCCTCCAACAGGCGCCGGGCCGAGAACACTAGGTACGCTTCGCGGGCCTGGTCAACGCGCCTGGAGGCCTCTATCAAGCCGGCTTCACCGGCAGCCCCGCATGACTCGAAGTCCGTCATCTTCATGTTTCCGACTTCCGGCTTGATGACAAAATCGGCCTTCTTCGCGTTTATCCCGGCGAGCAGGTTTCCCTGGATGTCTATAACTTTCAGCAGCGACAGAAGGACATTGCCCGGCACCTCATCGGAGACGCCGGCGGTGACGCTTGCCAGAACCCAATCCGCGCCAAGATGCCTGGCGGCGTCCACCGGCACAAAATCGATCACGCCGCCGTCCACCAGATAGCGGTGGCGGTATTCAAAAGGCGCGAATACGCCGGGGAGATTTACGCTCGCCCTGACCGCATCCGCCAGCGGCCCTTCATCCAGAATCACTCTTTCACCGGTCCTGAAATCAAGAGCCACGCAGGCGAAGGGGATCGCTAGCCTGTCAAACGAGAGAGAACCGAGATTCTTCTCTATAAACTGGTTGATATAGGTAGGCGTTATAAGCTTGTCGGCTATGAGCAGGCTCAGGAACTTTATACCGCTGAAATCCCGGGAGATTTTAAGCGTTTTAGCGCTGCCAGCAAACCCCCATATAACGGGCACGCTCATGCCGGACGCGTAAAGGGCCCCGATAACCGAGCCCATGGAAGTGCCCGCTATGGAATCCAGCGGAAAGCCGGCGTAGCCAAGCGCCTCCAGCACGCCAGCGTGAGCGAAACCGCGCGCGCCGCCGCCGGAAAGCGCGAGCCCGACGGCGGGCCGCCCCTCCGGGCCTGTCCGGGAAAGCTTATCCCACATAAACTCGCGCAGAATCCCGTCTTCCCTTGATTGGTCCTGCGCCGAAGCCCGGACAAGCGCTGCAGAACACAGCGCGCAGGACAACAAAAAGATCTTTACCGCCTTTAATCCGTTATCCTTCATCCTGGAACCTTTTGGCCTGGGAGGTTTTACTCCGGAAGATCCCGCCCCTGAGCCCATTCGAGCTTGATGCGGGACAGAAGGTGCTGGTAAACGCTTTCAAGGTAAGTTTTTTTAAAATCGGATATGGAGCACAGCGCGCGCAGGGCGGCCATCGACGCGGGCGCCGTCACGGTCGCGGCAGCGTAGTCCCTCTCAGCGGCCGCCAGAACGGACTCTCTTTTAATAGCTTCCGCGCTCCAGAACTCCAGATCTTTGTGCGCGCTGACTATCTCAAAACGTATCTTATCCTGCAGCTCCACGCGCTTGAGATCGCCCTGGCGCTGCTGGGCGCGGCGCTGCAGAACCTGGGTCCAGATATCATAGGAAAGCGGGAAATGAATGGCGATGGACGCCGCCCAATTGTTGGCGCGGATGGAATTATCGGTCAGGGAATTTACCCTGTAGCCAAGGACATCGTAGCTGGCGCCCAGATAAATATTCGGATAGCGTCTTATCATGGCCATATTCACCGCGATATCATCCATCTGGGCCTTATAGATCTCGCTCTTTAGCTCCGAGCGCACCTCCATGGCGGTCACCAGGCTCTTCTGGACGGTTGCCGCAGCCGGCAGCGGCGCTAATTCTCCGGTTATATCAATCTGGTAGGAAGGCTCACGGTTAAGTATCCTGGCGAGCCCGGCCTTTGAGACCTCCTCGTCATGCGCGAACTGCTCGGCCTGTTTCTCCAGGCCGGCCAGCAATAGCCTGGCCTCTATGGCCTCCCAGGCGTCTTTGCGAATCCTCTCGCTGAGGTCGCGGGCCATGGTCCGGCGCAGTTGCGTCAGCTCGCGCTGTTTCTTATTAAAAAGCAAAGTGTAGAAAACGGTCTTGGCCCTGTAAACAGCGTCGGTTCTAACCGTATCGTAATTAACTTTAGCCTGGTTGTGGGCGGTCTTGGCCAATCGGAGCGTGCTTTTATTACGTCCGCCGGTATACAGAGGCTGGAGCGCGTAAGCCCGCATCGTGTAGAAATTATTGTTAACCGCCGGGTCCAGGTACCTGTCCCCCAATTCGGGCCCAAGTATCGTGGGGTATTCCAGGTTTACCCGGGAAAAAGTGCCGGAAAGCGCCAACTGTGGCATGTTTATGAATCTCGCTTCCCGCACCCGCTGTCTGGCGATGATGATATCCTGCTCGGAGGAAAGAAGCAGCGGGTCGTTTTTAACGGCGCGCGCGACCACCTCCTCAAGCGTGAGCACCTCCGGTTCCCTGTTCGCCTGTCCATGGGACGGCTGAGCCGGAGACACGATCAACAAAAGCGTCACGATGCTCTTTATCATAAAATTTTCGCGCGGCTTCCAGGAAAGAGTCCGCTGCGGAACCGGACCGGCGCTGCCGGCGGCTGGGACCTGAAGCCGGGGGAGCGGACAGCCTTTAGCCCTTATCCTTTTGCCTTCAAAACTTGTACCCCGGCATGATAGCGGATATCGCGCGGGACGCCTCATCAGCTCTGGCCCTGAGCGCAGGGTCCTTTCCGGCGGCCTCGGCCTTGAAAGATTCCAGCTGCTTCGCCAGCGCGTTCACGGACACCATCATCTTATTGAAGTGGTCCTGCAGCTCGTCAAGCTGGTCGCCCTTGCGCAGGTATACGCGGTGGGTCAGATCTCCGGAGGCCACGGTGGCGCAGCTTTTCTCGAATTTATATATCGGCCCGGCCATCCGGTGGGACACGACAGCGGACATGATAAGGACGATTGCCATATACATGGCGACCTTGATCATGAAAAGAGGCACCATGTTCAGCATATCCTCCAGCAGCGGCTGTATCATAGGATGGTCGTTTACGACCTTGGAGATGGTCCAGATGAGGTCAAGCCCCACCACCAGGAAGGCTATCAGCACGCTTAGAAATATCAGCGCCATATAGCGGTATTGAAGCTTTTTCTTTATCAGTATGGTTTTGCGCTGGAACTGCTGAGCTGGTTGTTCTGTCATAAATTCTCCCCTTCCATTCCTTGGTAGACGAATCTGGCAAGCCGCGGATTAAAAGCACCCGGCAGCCGCACGCGGACTCCCCTGCTTTGACGCCGCCCTAAAACAGCACCTCCATCATCTCGAACCAGTCCGGGGACACGGTCTTCAACTGCCCCGTGGCGTTTTCCAGCGGCACTCCTTCGATCTTATTGCCGACCAGGGCGCTCATCATGCCGAACTGTCCGGTGTGCACCAGGTCCGCGGCCTTCATGCCCACGCGGGTGGCGAGTATCCTGTCAAACAGGGTCGGCGCGCCGCCGCGCTGCATATGGCCGATAACAGCGTGCCGGGTCTCTATGCCGGTCTTTTTCTCCACGAACGCGGCGATATGCTCCCCTATCCCTCTGTCTTTAAGGATACGATGGCCGAACTGGTCCAGAGCGTGCTTAAGATTATCCTCTCCGGCCTCAGGCATTTCGGCCGCCTCGCTGGTGACCACCAGCGCGAAGCGCTTTCTTGCGTAGGCCGCCGTAAGCTTTCGCACCATCTCGGCGGGATCTATCTTCTTCTCCGGAATGCAGACATAGTCCGCGGCCGAAGCTATAGCGGTATAAAGAGCCACCCAGCCGGCGTGCCGGCCCATGACTTCCAGCACCATGATGCGGTGATGGCTGGCCCCGGTGTCCAGCAGGGACTGAGCCGCCTGCATGGCGAGCGTGACCGAGGTGTCAAAGCCGAAAGTGAAATCGGTTCCGCTGAGATCGTTGTCCATGGTCTTGGGCACGCCCACCACGTTCAGCCCGTGATCCTTATAAAGCCTGGTCGCCACGCCCAGCGTATCGTCGCCGCCCATCGCGACCAGCGCGTGAAGGTCCAGCTTCTTGAAATTCGCGAGACATTTTTGGATGCCGCCTTCTGTTTTCACCGGATTGGTGCGCGAGGTGCCCAGCATCGTGCCGCCTTTCATTATTATATATTCCGCTATCTCCCTGTTAAGCGGCGTGACGGCGCCCTCCATAAGGCCCTTCCACCCGTCGGTCAGTCCGACGCATTCATAGCCGTGTTTTTCCGCCGCATACACGCAGCCGCGTATCGCCGGGTTAAGCCCGGGGCAGTCGCCGCCGCCGGTCAGTATTCCTATTTTCTTTTTCATGGTCTTCTCCTCCGCTGACGGATCGGGTTGTCCCGAGCCTCATTTAAAAGTTCGTATTATACTTCAGCTGTACTATGCGCTCGCTTTTCCTTTTCAGGTCCCGGTTAAAATCCCTGTGCGCGCCAAGTTCCCTGATGCTCAGGTCCAGCTGCAGGTAGGGGGTCACGTAGATCCTGGTGCCGACATTGGACCTGGAGGGATAGCCGGCGTGGAACAGATTATCGAATTCGAGCATGAAAGACACCTTGTTTTCCACAGTGTAATTCGCGCCGATAAATCCGAAAAGCAGATTTTCGTCGAAATCAGAGATATTGAATCCGCTGTGCAGCACAAAGTTAGGAATTCCCACCTCTTTGGAGCCGGCCAGATACAGGCCTCTGCTTTTTTCCAGGTATTTGCCGTATTCCGGGTAGTCGTGGTTGCCCTGGTAGTAGTAGCCCTGTCCGTCATAGCCCAGTGCAGCCGCGGGGATGTAATATCCGCCGTCATAGAATCTGAATTTAACCTGTATCTCCGGCCGCCGCATTTTTATATGCGACTCGGAACCTATCAGCCTGTCTACGGCCATCGAAGCCCCCAGGTTAAGCCGCTCCAGCACTCCGAAATTAAGCCCGGTCTGCACGCCGCCGGCCGAATAGGCCCGGGTCCTGAGCTGGAAGCCGTAATAGTCGAGAATGCCCGCCGTGGGGATGTCGATGAGTTCGATGTCCGGCAGAACGACGCTTTCGCCCTTCCCCTTATCCGTATCTTTTGCGGCAAAAGCCGCCGCGTTAAGCGCGCAGACGGCGCAGACAAGCGCCGCTAATAGTTTTATTTTTTTCATTGTTTTCATCCTTTATTTTAATTTCCCGGCTCCTGCCGCGCCGCGCAAAAGCAGCGTCTTCTCTTCTTATTCCTCACGCTGCGTTCCGCCTGAAACCGAGGCGGGTATCTTCTGGTTAAGCGCCCAGCAGGGCGTCTACCTTTTTATCCAGGTCGTCGAGCGTGAACGGCTTCTGCAGCACGTCGCGGGCTCCGCTAAGCATGGCGATGCCCCTTTCGCTGGCCACGTCCCGGGAGGTCATGATTATAACTTTGGGCGCATCCGCTCCGAACTTAGAGGTTACCTCATAAGTAACATGGTAGCCGTCTATGTAGGGCATCATCACGTCCATGAGCACAAGGTCGAATTTCCCGGCCTCTATGCGCTGCAGGGCGTCCTTGCCGTTCGTCGCGACGCTCACCTCGAAACCTTTCCCCTTATAATACGCCTCAAGCAGGTTGACGATATCCGGATCGTCATCAGCTATCAGTATGTGCTTTCCACCTGCCATGTTTGCACCCCCAGTATTTTTTCCAGATCCTTGAACAGTGCCTCGTTCAGCGCTACCCGGTCGCTGGTCTCCACGATGTACGAGCTCTTCGCCTTCGTGCTCACCTTGAGGTAAACCGGACACTCGCCGTGACTTCGGCTGAGCGTATGCTTCAGCTCGCCCAGCTGCTTTTCGTCGAAAAGAATGCCGTCCGGCATCCGGATCATGATATGCCTGCCCCATTTATTCATCGCGTCGAAAAGCCCCAGCACCTCTTCCGCCACCAGCTCGAAAGCATTCTGTCCGAAATTGGATTCCTGCACCTTGCCGGAGACCACCACGATCTTGTTCGGGGAAAGCTGCGAGCCGTAAGCTGCGTAATTTCTGGGGAACAGGCAGACGCCGATGCTGCCGGTGAGGTCCTCCAGCTCGAACTTGGCCATGGTATCGCCTTTTTTTGTCTGCATCACCTTGGACTGGAGCACTATGCCGGCCACGCGCACGACATCGCCGGCCTTAAAACCGGCCGTGAGGATCTTTTCTATATCCGAATTGGAAATCATGGAAATATGCCGCCGGTAACTGTTCAGCGGGTGGCCGGAGAAATAAAAGCCCAGAACCTCTTTCTCGTATTTCAGGATCGTGTGCTCGTTAAGCGCCTCTGAAGGCGGCACTGCGACGGCCGAAGGCCTGCGCGAGGCGGCCACCCCGAACAGGAAGTCCTGCCCTTCCTGCTCCTTGCGGCTTTTGGAACCGGTTTCGCTGAAGCTCTCCACGGCTTTAAGGGCCTTCGTGCGGGCCAGTTCAACTGTCGGGGAAGGATAAAGTCCGTCGAGGGCGCCGCTCTTGGCCATAGACTCAATTACGCGCTTATTCAGCTGCTTGCCGTCGGCGCGGAGAGTGAACTCTTCAAAAGATTTGAAAGGCCCGTTCCTGTCCCGCTCGCTCACGATGGCGTCAACAACGCCCTCTCCGACGTTCTTGACAGCGGTAAGGGCGAAGCGCACCGCCGGCTTGCCGGCCTTTTCCTCTATGGCGAATATCCTGCCGGAATGATTGAGGTCAGGGCCGAGTATCTCTATCTCCATGGCCTGGGCTTCGCCGATATAGGTGACCTGTTTGTTCTCCTTCTCCTCGGAGTTAACGGCGTTATGCCCTATCTCGCTGGTCAGCAGCGCGCACATGAATTCCACCGGAAAATTGGCCTTTAGCCAGGCGGTCTGGTAGGCGACAAGCGCGTAAGCCACGGAGTGGGATTTATTGAAGCCGTAGCCGGCGAACTGCAGTATCTGGTCGAAGATCTTTGTGGACAGCTTCAGCGGGATGCCGTTCTTTTTGGCGCCCTCCGCGAATTTTACCCGGGACTGCTCCATCTCCTCCGGCTTCTTCTTTCCCATAGCCTTACGCAGGGAATCCGCTTCTCCTGGCGTGAACAGGGCGAGCTTCTTGGAGATCTCCATGACCTGCTCCTGATAGACCATGGTGCCGTAAGTGTCTTTCAGAATAGGTTCCAGGACCGGGTGGTCATAGACGATCTTTTTGCGGCCATGCTTGCGCTCCACGAACAGATCGAGCATGCCGCTCTGTATGGGCCCGGGGCGGTATAGCGCCACCAGCGCGGCGATGTCGCTGAACTGGGACGGCTTGAGGCCCTTGATAAGCTTGCGCATGCCTTCGCTTTCCAGCTGGAAGACGCCGGTGGTGCGGCCATCGCAGAGCAGGTCGTAAGTTTTTTTGTCGTCCAGAGGGATCTGGTAGATGTCAAAATTCCCGCCCTTGCCGCCGCGTATAAGCTCTGACGCCGTCTCAATGATCGTAAGGGTCCTTAAGCCCAGAAAATCTACTTTCAGCAGACCGAGCCGGGTGAGCATGTTGCCGTCATACTGCGTGGTCACTACGTTCTTGTTGTTCCTGTTAGCTAGCGGGACATAATTCGTGACCTGCTCTTTTGTAATGACCACCCCGGCCGCGTGCACGCTGGTCTGGCGGCGCAGGCCCTCGATCTTATGCGCGATCTCGAACATCTTTTTTATCTTAGGATCCTTCTGCCGCTCGCGCAGCTCGGGCACGGTGCTGATGGCCTTATAGAGCGTCTCCTTATCCGGGATGAGCTTGGAGATGGCGTTAACATCGGGGAGCGGCACGCTCATGACGCGGCCCACGTCCTTAACCGCCGTCTTGGCCTTGATGGTGTTATATGTGATGATATTGGCGACATTGCCGGCGCCGTATTTTTGCCGGACATACTCTATTATGGCCTCGCGGCCGGAATCCGCGAAATCGATATCCAGGTCAGGCATGCTCTTGCGGTCCGGGTTCAGGAACCGCTCGAACAGCAGGCCGTTCGTTATGGGGTCAACGCGCGTGATATCCAGCGCGAAAGCCACCAGCGAGCC
This sequence comes from uncultured Elusimicrobiaceae bacterium, assembly GCA_964587805.1. Lineage (GTDB taxonomy): Bacteria > Elusimicrobiota > Elusimicrobia > Elusimicrobiales > UBA9959 > YA12-FULL-51-18. The sequence continues at coordinate 25,218 of CAZPMW010000001.1, read as the reverse complement.
CGCGCCGGAGCCGCGGCCCGGCCCCACCGGAACTCCGTGGGCCCTGGCGTAAAGTATGAAATCCATGACGATAAGAAAATAACCCGAGAAGCCCATCCCGCTTATTACCCTGAGCTCGTAAGCCAGGCGGCTCCGGTACTCCTCGCTTACCCGGCCCAGCTTGGTCTCGAGTCCGCGGGAACAAAGATTTTCGAGATACGCGAACTGCGCGTCCTCGACGCTGCGCCCGGCCCGGTATTCGGCCGGGACTTCGAAGTCCGGCAGATAGAGCTTGCCGGAATCCATCTTCAGGTCGCACATCTCGGCGATGGCGATAGTGTTCTTAACGGCCTCCGGGGTATGCGAAAAAAGCCGCGTCATCTCCTCCGGGCTCTTGAAATAAAGCTCGTGCATGCCCATCTTCATCCTGTCCGGGTCGCTCAGCAGAGCGCCGGTGGAGATGCAGATATGCACGTCGTGCGCCTCCCAGTCTTCCTTGCGCAGGTAATGGCAATCGTTGGTCGCTACCACCGGCAGACCGGTGCGCCTGGCGACTTCCAGAAGCCCCTTCAGCGCGGCCGCCTCTTCGGGAATGCCGTGGTCCATCAGTTCCAGAAAGAAATTTCCTTTCCCCATGATGTCGGAATACCGGACAGCTATTTTCACGGCCGCGTCTATATCCCCCAGCGCGCAGGCGCGGGACAGGTGGGACTTCAGGCAGCCTGAAAGCACCACCAGCCCCTCATGGTACCGCTCCAGGACCTCCATGTCTATGCGCGGGTCGTGGTAAAAGCCCTCCAGAAAACTATTTGACACCAGCTTCATCAGGTTCCGGTAGCCGGTCTGATTCCGGGCCAGAACGGTCAGGTGCCCGTTATCCTTGCGTGATGAAGACTTGTCTTTCTCCAGGCGGGAGCCTTTGGCGGTATAGACTTCGCAGCCGATTATGGGCCTGATGCCCGCGGCCTGGGCGGTGAAATAAAATTCCATCGCGCCATACATGTTGCCGTGGTCGGTGAAAGCCAGCGCCGGGATCTTTGCGTCCGCCAGGCCTTTGAGAAAATCCGAGGGTTTTCCTTCGCCATCCGTGATGCGCAGCATGCCGTCGAGCAGCGAATACTCGGAATGGTTATGCAGATGGATAAAACCAGCGGACTTCATCATTGAATAATTATATAATTTATAAGCGGTCTTATGAAAACAGAGAAACTGTTCGAGAAACGCCTGAAAACCGGAAGGGTTTACTCCGGAAAAGCCGTGAATTTCAGGGTTGACACCATCCGCCTGCCCGATGGAGGAATCGCCACCCGGGAGTTTCTGGACCATCCCGGCGCGGTAGCCGTTTTGCCGGTGCTGGAGAACGGCGATATACTGTTCGTGCGGCAGTACCGCTACCCGGTGGGCAGGGCCACCCTTGAGATCCCTGCCGGGAAGCTGCATTCGGCCGGCGATCCTCCCCTCAAGCGCGCCCGGGCCGAGCTCAGGGAGGAAACCGGCTACACAGCGGCCTCGATGGAGCGCATCATGTCTTTCTGGCCGACGCCCGCCTTCTCAAACGAGATCCTGCATGTGTTTATCGCCAGGGGGCTTAAGGCCGGCGCACCCTCTCCGGACGAGGACGAGTTCATAACGGCGGAGCGCCTGCCGTCCGGTAAGGCTATGGGTCTTATCCGGAGCGGGAAGATACGGGATGCCAAGACAATTATCGCGATACAGGCGTACGAGCAGAGAAACAATAAAAGTTAAACTTCCAAACCTTCAAACAATCAGGAGACGCACTTATGCCCTTCAATGAAACGGACCGGCTGTCGGTGAACGCTATCAGAACGCTGGCGATAGATATGATTGGAAAAGCCAATTCCGGCCATCCGGGGCTGCCGCTGGGCCTGGCCCCGGCCGCTTATGTCCTGTGGAGCCGCCACCTCAGACATAATCCAGCTAACCCCGGCTGGCTGAACCGCGACCGCTTTGTGCTGTCGGCCGGCCACGGCTCGGCCATGCTATACGCCATGCTGCACCTGTTCGGTTACGGCTTATCAATGGATGAGCTCAAGCGCTTCCGCCAGCTGGACAGCCTGACTCCCGGCCATCCGGAACACGGTCACACAAAAGGCGTGGAAACAACCACCGGCCCGCTGGGGCAGGGCTTCGCCAACGCCGTCGGCATGGCCATGGCGGAAAAGCGCCTGGCCGGCGTCTTTAACACTCCTGAGATCAGTCTTATAGATCATCATACCTATGTACTTGTCGGAGACGGAGACCTGATGGAGGGCCTGAGCTACGAGGCGGCTTCCCTGGCGGGCCATCTGAAGCTGGGCAAACTTATCTGCCTGTACGATTCAAACGGCATAACCATAGAGGGCTCCACCGGTCTGGCCTTCACTGAGGATGTGAAAAAAAGATTTTCCGCGCAGGGCTGGGAAGTGCTGGAAGTGGAGAACGGCAATGATCTGGACGAGCTGGACCGCGCCTTCAAAAAAGCCAAAAAGAGCGCGGAAAAGCCGGTACTTATAATCGCCAGGACGAATATCGGCTTCGGAAGCCCCAAGCAGGACAAAAACTCCGTGCACGGCGAGCCGCTGAAACAGGAGGAGGTCCTGGCCACTAAAAAAGCCCTCGGCTGGCCGCTGGACGAGCCCTTCAAATACCCTGAGGAGCTCGCTCCGCACTTCGAAGAGCTGGCCGTGGAGGGAGCCAAATCCGAGAAAAAATGGCTCAAGCTTCTCAAAACATACCGCGTGGCGGATCCCGTCCTGGCGGGCAGGCTCAACGACTATTTCTCCACCGAGCCGCTCGAGAACATCCTGAAAGACGAAGACCTCGCCTTCGCGGAGACGGCGATGGCAACGCGCGAAGCCTCGCATAAAGCCCTTAACTTGCTGGCGGACCGCGTCGGGAACCTGCTTGGCGGCGCGGCGGACCTGGCGCCCTCCACTAAAACCGGTTTCACGGCGCACCCGGACCGGACGCTGCATTTCGGCATCAGGGAGCACGCCATGGGCGCCATAGTTAACGGCCTCGCCCTGCACGGCGGCCTGCGGCCGTTCGGCGCCACCTTCCTCGTCTTCTCCGATTACATGCGTCCGGCCGTGCGGCTGGCGGCGCTGATGGACATCCACTCGCTCTTTATTTTCACGCACGACAGCGTGGGCGTGGGAGAGGACGGCCCGACGCACCAGCCGGTGGAGCATATAATGGCGCTGCGCCTGATACCGAATCTGGATGTCTGGCGCCCCGCCGACGCGCACGAAACTTTCTGCGCCTGGGAGGAGATACTTAAAAGGCGCAAGCCGGCCTGCCTGCTGCTCTCGCGGCAGAAGTTGCCGGTGCAGACGGCGCATAAGGACAGGATCCGGGAAGGCGTAAAGAAAGGCGGCTATGTCATAAAGGGCACTTCGGGCCTGGCTGACCTGGAGCTGATCGCCACCGGCTCAGAAGTGCCGCTCGCGCTCGACGCGGCCGCGCTGCTTGAAAAAGAGGGAATAATGGCCAGGATCATATCCATGCCCTGCGCCGAGGTTTTCGCCGCCCAGAGCGAAGAGCACCGCAGCGCCGTGCTGGATAAAACCCTGCCGAAGGTATTCATAGAGGCCGGGCGCGGCCCCGGCTGGAAAGAATTAGCGAATAACCGTTCGCTAACTATAGGGATAGAAACATTCGGACGCTCGGCGCCTGACGCGGAGGTCTTCGCCCGCTTCGGCTTCACTCCCGGGGCCGTAGCGGCCCGAATAAAGGAATTCCTGGGAAAATAGATAGGTAGATAGGGGTCAGGTCTTTACTTTTGACCATTAACACTCAGTGTGCGCCTCTATCAAGTCAAAAGTAAAGACCTGACCCTCGGGCGCGGCGCAGCAGGGCCCGCAGCACGCCCATAGCCCCTTTGGTCATCCTGGAGTCCAGAAGCGCTCTGCGGATCTCGTCCTCATGCTCTCTGCCGCCCTTCCCGCAAACACGGGACCCGCTCAGCAGGGCGAATATTTCCGATATAATCTGCTCTACCTCACGCGCCGGAGGGGCCGGCGCCGCCGGACGGACCGCGCGTGGAAGCGCCGCGGATGAACGACCAGCCAGCTCATAGCACACCAGCGCCACGGCCTGGCCGAGATTTATAGAGGGCTGTTTTTCGCAGGTCGGAATATTCAGCACAGCGTGGCAGTGTGAGAGGTCCTCGTTGGTAAGACCGCTCCTTTCGGAGCCGAACAGTACGCCAAGCTTCCCTTTTTTGCCGGACGGCATCCTTTCAGCGAGATAAGCGTGAACGCCGGGAAGAGAAATTACATCCCTGTCCGGAGCGCGCCTTTGCAGCGCAGAGGTCCCCAGCAGCAGCTCGCAGCCGGCGGCGGCCTCTGCCATGGTCCCGCATATTCTGGCGGACCTGATAATATCGGCTGCGCCTACGGCCGCCCTGGCCCGCTCCATCAGCCAGACCGGCTCGCCGCTGCCGGCCATGGCCGCCGTTTCAGCGGTTTCTCTCCAGACCGGGATATGGGGGTCCACTACAACCAGGGAGCCCAGGCCGAAATTAGCCATAGCCCTGGCGGCCGCCCCGATATTATCGGGGTTCCTGGGCCGCGCCAGTATGATCCTGATTGAGAGGTCCCGCATTTATGTCTGCGCTGTCTCGCTGAGTTCATCCGTGCATTTATTATCGTGGTAAACCGTATATGACACTCTGGAACGGTCTGCCGGCATCCCGTGAACCGGTTTTCAGAACTGCGCGGCGGACGACACGCTCCGCAGAAGTTCCCAAAAGCTCATAACGGCGCCCACTGCATACCAGGTAAGGACGGCGACCGCGGCGGTATATCCCCATTTAGCGGCACGGGGCAGAACGGGGGACCGCCAGATAAAATACAGGGCGAAAGGCCCGGCGGCAAGGGACATGAGCACCGCCCCGGTGTGCTTGTAATACCAGTGAACAAACCGGCCCAGACCCTGGCCGCATTTCCCGCAGTAGTTATCATCCCGCGGAACCGACGCTCCGCAAGCCCAGCAGGCAGCCTTCTCTGAAATATTGTCTTCCGCTGCCATCGCCTCTCCTCCGCCCGTTAGCTTTAAAGGCAAACTCCCGTCAGGTTTTCCGGTCAAAACACTCTGGCCTTGCGCATTCCGAGCAGAGCCGCGGTCAGAAAAACTATCGCGGGGCCGAAACCCGCTACGGCCGGCGGAACCATCTCCGCCTCCCCCGCCGACTGGCCCAGAACCATAAACACCCAGAAAGAGAATCCGGTGGCCAGAGCCACCCCGAAACCGAAGATCCTGTTCATCCGCACCAGCAGGACCAGCGTCAGCCCGGTTAAAGCGAGCACTATATTCGCAAGCGGCCCGGCGAGCTTTGAGTAGAGCTGGACTTTCTCCTCTATCACCGGAGCGCCGACGGCCTCGAGCCGGCTGATCCGGCCTGCCAGGTATGCGATACTTACCCCGTCCGGCACCAGACGCTCCAGAATGATGGTCTCCGGCGGGCTGCGCAGCGCGCCGGAGTAGGTTTTAAAAGCGGAGGTTCGCGGCCGCGTCCCGGATCCGGACCCGTACTCTATCAGGAACCCGTCCAGAAATTTCCATGAGGCCCCTGCGCTGTCCCACACCGCTCTGGCGGAATTAATCTCGGTTGCCACCTTCCCGGCGCTGTAGGTGTTCACAAGCACCCGCTCCATGGTCCCTTCCGCTCCGTCGAACGACTGGGCCGTTACAAAAATATCCGGGGCCGCCAGGAATGCCACATCCCGGCGCACCAGCCGCTTCCAATCAGCGCGCCCCCACATCTTACCCTGAAAGAGGTATTCGGACTTCATATAACAGGCAGGCGCCACGGTTTCCTGCAGGCAGAGCTGCAACAGGGCCGCTCCGGCCGAGCACGCCAGCAGCGGCAGGACCATATCCAGCGGCCTCCACCCCCCTGCCATTCCCGCCTTCCACTCCCCCCCGGCTATCATGCCGCTCAGGGCGAACAAGACGGCGAGGAGCGTGGCGATGGGCATCATTTTGACGGCAAAATAGGGGGTCTGGTAGAGCAGATAGGCCAGAAAGGTGTAAATATCAGACGAACTTTTCATAAAAAAGTTCATCTTGTCAAAAAGGTTCCCAAACAGCAGCAGCGAAACAAAAACGCCCAGACCGAAGACGAAGGGCCCCCAGAAACCTTTAGCGATATACCGGAAGAAAACTTTATTCATTCAGCTTCGCCTATTGCGCAGAAAGACGTTTTTTCCACATCAAAAGCCCTATAGCCGCACCGGCGAAGGCCGGCGAGAACATCGCCCACGGGAAAAGCCAGGGATGCTTTCTCGTCATCACCATCGAGAACACGCTGAGACCGTAGTATAAAAAAATTATCAGCAGGCTCAGCGTGAAACCGGCTGAACGGCTTTTTTTCTCCAGCACCACGCCCATAGGCGCGCCTATAAGAAAAAACACCAGGGGAGACAGCGCCAGGGTCAGGCGCGAGGCGATCTCCACTCGGTGTTTTACCGCGACATCCGCCTCAAGCCGGCTCCACGACAGGCGCCGCAGCAGGGCCGAGGTCGGCATCTCGCGCGGATACTGCTTGCGCATTCCCTCCGCATCGGAAAAGAAAGGGATAAGCGTCCGGTAGGACGAAAAGCTTCCGTACATGACCTTGCCGGGGTCTTTATAATCAGTCTGGCTGAACTGCCCGCTGCGCAGCTCGATGGCTATACCGCGCTCTCGCACTACAGAGTAGGTCCCGTCACCCGCGTTTATCTTGGTGACAAAAACAGGCTCATTCCTGACGTTAACCCGCCGGAGAAGCTTTACGTCTTTAAGTTTGCTGGCGGCGGAGTCAACGTCGTCCGAGTAGATGATCCAGTCGGCCACCTTCTGAAAAGTGCGCGGCTTGAGCTCCACCCGTGTAACGCGGTTTATCATGGTGCGCGTGTAGTCCGCGGACCTCTTCAGAGCGCTTGGCCCCCACCAGTTATTGACCGCCAGCAAAACCAGGCAGGCCAGCAGAGAAGTTTGAAACATGGCCGATAATATTTCCGGGAAGGAAAATCCGCCGGCCCTCATCGCCACTATCTCTCCCTCCTGTGAGAGCTGGCCCAGGCTCAGCAGCACCGCCATCAGAAACGAAAACGGCAGGGAGAGCGAGATTATGTTGGGCACCAGATAGAGGACGCTCTTGAAAAGAAAGTAGAAGGAAAAGCCCTTCAGGGCCCCCTCAGTAACCATGCGGACGAAATTCACCATTATGAAAATTGAAATAAAAACAAAAAGAGAGAGCCCAAGGAAACGTAAAAACACCTGCATAACGTATTTCTGGGCTATAGGGATGCGCATCGGTTTATTCCGTCTGGCTCTGCCGGCTGCTGGGGCGACTGCCGTAAAATCCGCGGCCTTTTTGCGGTTTTTAAATAAATCCGCAATTCTTTTGTATTACAGTATATTATAATATAGTTTTTGGCCGCCGGTTAGACGGTGATGTGACGCTGCGCTCTTTTCCGGAGAAAGAGCGGAACGGGCCGCCTTATGGCCACAGGCCCGGGCCGGTCTTTTGGTGCGCCTTTTAACGTGACAAAGAACCTTAGCATTATTTTTTTTGCCCTTACCGCCCTGCACGGCACCGCTCTGGGCGCGGACTCCTATACGGCCGCCCCGCCGTCGGAGTCGTCGCGCTTTCTTCTACTGGAGAGACCGGACCCTGACCGGATCTCGGTGGTCGAAGAAGAAGATGCGGCCGGCGCGGATCCGGATCTGGACGCGCTGGCGCCGGCCAGCTATTCGCCGGAGGCCTGGAACGATATCAGAGAACGCATAGAGAGCGGGCGCTTCGATAGCAGCAGGCTAAAACCCGTTATGGAGGTAGAAGTCTCCTCCGAGGCTCCCGCTTCGCCCGCGCCCGAAGTCGAGTTTAAGGATTCAGGCACCTCGCTGTCCGTGACCGGCAGAAAGGTAATAGCCCTCAGCTACACCTCCAAGCGCTACCTGCTGGAGCAGACGCTCACTTCCCGGCCGCGCTCGCAGAGCCTGTTCGAGATCACGCAGCAGATGCAGGTGCGCATGCAGGGGAAGGTGGGGCAGAAGATAACAGTCAACGTGGACTATGACGACACCAAGCTGGACAAGCAGGATATCTCCGTGGTCTATACCGGCGATCCCAACGACGTGGTCCAGAACGTCTCCTTCGGCGACATAGATCTCTCCCTGCCGTCTACGGAATTCGTCTCCTACAATAAGCAGGTGTTCGGCATACGCGCCGATATTAAAACCGGCGGCCTGAGGTCCACGATCATCGGCTCACGAACCAAAGGCGTCACCAAAACCAAGAACTTTACAGGCAACACGCAGTTCCAGAGCGTGGATATACCGGACACGAGTTATCTCCGGCGCAAATATTACGACGTAACCTTCGGCAATCTGGACCGCCTGCCGATCAAATCGGGAACGGAGCGCCTCTACATAGACCGGCAAAGCGGGGTTATCGCGGACGGGGTGACGGTGCTGGAGCTCCAGGCCAAAGACCTGGCTGTGCAGACCAGCACCTATACGGGGCGATTCCAGATAATGAACCCCGGGCAGGACTATGTCATCGATTACATCAAAGGCCTCGTTACTTTCAACCGGGCCCTGAATCCGCAGGATGTGGTAATCATCGACTTCGAGAACGGCGGCCTCGGCAACGGCACCAGGCTCTATCAGAGCTCATGCACATCAAACCTTACGGCTTTAGCGACCGGTCCGGAAACCTATGTGCTGCTGAAAACGCAGAGCGATATCTTTATCTCCACGGACACAGAGGTCGGCTACAGCCGCGAATTGAAAACATATTACGGCATCGGACAGACCAACATCATACACGACGACGGGCATGGAAGCTTCATCCTGAAAGTCAAGAATCTGAACAGGGACGAGATCGGCTCCACGCTGGATCCGAAGCAGACCTACCCGGGCACAATCGAAGTGGATTTTGAACAGGGCATCTTCAAGCTGGAAAAACCTTTCGCGCTGGACACAGACCCGACCAAAGAAGATCCCCAACTCTACTCCGCGGCCCCGGTATCAAAGCGCGTTATAGGTGTGGAGTATTCGTACCGCTTCAAAACCTTCATGCTGGAGCCCGGCATCGTAGTGCAGTCCGATTATATCCGCATTGACGGGGCCAAGGTGAACCGCAACGAGGATTACTTCATTGACTATGACTCCGGGTTCATTACTTTTTATTATCCGGAGCGCATCAGACAGGACTCCAAGATCGAGATCGTTTACGAGGTCTCGCCCTTCGGAGGCATCGGCAATCAGTCCATGGTCGGCGGCAGGATCTCCTATGACCTTGGCAGCCACTTTTCCATTGGCAGCACGATCCTCTACCAGGGCGGCGCAAAATCAAACACCGTCCCGAATATCACGGACCTCACCAACAGCATGCTGGTATACGAGGGAGACGCGCAGTTCAAGAACATGAACCTGCTGGGTCTGCGCACCACGCTCGGGGGCGAGGTGGCGCAATCCCGCCTTAACCCCAACCTCAACGGCAACGCGCTTATAGACAATATGGAGGGGGTCAAGCAGGATGACGCCGCCGGGCTGGACTTTAATTTCTGGCAGATGGCGGCCAACCCTTCCGCCGCGATCAACCCTGACGCCGTGGCTCACGCGAACGCCGTGACCTGGCGCAGCGAAGAGATCAAAACCAAGGTCATAAACAGCGCGGCAACCACAGACGGCACCCAGCAGGTCCTCTCGGTTAACTACGACTTCAGCGTCTCTTCGGAAGTATCCATCGTCTACCCGCTTTCTCCCACCGGCCTGGACTTTTCGCAGAAGACGGCCCTGGAGCTGGTGGTTTCCGGCGACAGCACCCAGGGCCCGCAGCTCAATATTCATCTGGGGCAGATTAATGAAGACGCAGACGGCACTGGCGGAGCAGGCTTCGTGTGCGCGAAAGGCATAACGCTTAGCAACGCGCCGAAGAGCGAGGATACAAACTGCGACGGCCAGTTGTCCCCTTCAGAGGACGGTGGCTGGCTTTACCAGCCGGCGGGGAACAAAGGATCGCAGAGCTATGGCGCCGGCAACGGCCGCCTGGACTCCGAAGACCTCAACAGGAACGGGCGGCTGGACCCGCAGGATTTCACCGGCGGGGATTTTGGCTATGTGAATTTATCTACTTTTACGTACGGCGCCAACAATACAGCAACTGACAGAGTCGATTTTTCCGGTTTTCAAACTCTTTACACTCCTATCTCCATCGCCGAAGGCGAGACCTATAAATGGAGCGCCATCAAACAGGTCCGCATCTCACTAAAGTATAAGGACGGCCCGAAAACCGGAACCATAAAATTCGCGCGCATCGCTGCGGTCGGCAACAGCTGGGGCGTAAAGCAGAGCGCGGCCGCAGGCACCGGCGCCATACAGATCCAGGCCATAAACAACATAGACAACCCCGGGTACAAGCCCATATACTCGGCCGGCGGCGCCGCCACAGATATTTTTAATAAGCTTTACGGCTCGGTGGATCAGCAGAGCCAGGACCTTTCAGAGCAAACCCTGGCTATAACCTATACGGCCGTCCCCTCAAGCTCCACCGCCAGCGTCTACCGCAAGTTCCTGCGGCCGATAGATATCTCGCAGCATAAAAAATTCATGTTCCTGCTCAACAAGCTTGAAAACACTGACGATGGAGCCGGCTTCTTCATACAGGTCGGTGACGATAACAATTATTACAGGGCGGACATCCCCTTCAGCGCCATGAACGCGCCCGGCTGGAAGCTGATCACGATAGAACAAGTGGACCTGAACAGGGACGGGGTCCCTGATGTATGGATGAACGGCTCCAATTACACCGTTAACATCTCCTCAAAAGGCTCGCCCGGCCTCGGGCAGGTACCGCAGATAACCATGGGCGTGGCTGTCGCAGACGGGGTGCACAGCGGCACGGTCTACATAAACGAGATATATGTGGCCGAACCCATGGTGCGCGTCGGAAATGCCAGGAAAGTGGAGGGCTCTTTTGAAATCCCGGGATGGGCCTCCTTCGGCGGGAAGCACCGCTATGTTGACAGGAATTTCCAGACCCCCGTGACCGCCATAACCAACCAGGATAATGAGATGCAGACTGGCTATCTGAACATCACGCGCCTGGCCTTCCTGCCGCTGCATTTCACCGGCGCCAGGCAGCTGGTCGTCACTCCGAACACTTCAGCCACCGGCTCCAACAATCTGGTCAACTCGATCCAGCAGGGCAAGGTCCGGAGAATAGACGGCACGGCGGCAGGAACTTTCTCAGTAAACTCCCTGCCGAAGCTGTGATTCAGCTACACTAAAAACCGGACTGATTATAACCTGCTGCAGCGCAGGGATGACATTGACGCCTACTCCGGCAACATGACCTACACCTCTCCGCTGAACTTCTTCGCGCTGCCGAACACTATCACCGCTAATTACTCTTTGGCCAAGAACAAGGTTGCGTACAACGCGGTTGAACTGACCACCACAGCCGCCACCGGCCTTTTCAACACGAACGAGCGCACCGACATCTACGGGGGAAAGCTGGGCTTCACCCCCTGGCGCGGCTCCTCGTTCAACCCCGGCTATTCCCTGCAGCAGGTTAAGGAAAAACGCTACCGTCTGTCCACTCCGGACCTGATAGAGCGCTACCCCAAATCGATGCAGCAGACCGTGGATTTCAACTCCAATTTCATGTTCTTCTCCTGGCTGAACCCCGGAGCGAACTATTCCATAACCACTATGGAGAACAATAACCTGAACGCCATAACCGTCACTAAACTTTCGACCTCGGCGGTCTTCGAGGTCGGGGAGCTCAAAACAGTGAACCGCACCGCCCAGGGCGGCGTAAATCTGACACTGAACCTCAACGATCTGATGCCCGGCAACCGCTTCCTGCGCTCGATGATCTTCTCCTCCAACTACCAGACCCAGGACGGCGATTCCTGGCAGAACATAGGAAAGGGCCAGGATCTAAGGTGGAAGCTCTGGCTGCGTGATTCCTTCAACCCGAAAGGATATTTCGCGCAAAGGAACTCCGTCACATTGCGCGACACCGTAAGTTCCTCACAGCGCTGGCAGCCGTTCGAGGGCTTCGCTTTAAAGGGGACGATGACGCCCATTAAGACCATAAGCATAACCAACAACTTCACTAATTCCGTGCAGAGGTCCGAGGTTACCGGCACCATAACGAGAAGCGTCAACCGCACCTTCCCGGATCTGATTTTCTCCATCTCCCAGCTTGAGTATCTGACCCATACAACCCGCTGGCTGCAGAACAACACGCTCAATCTAAAGTATTCCAAGAATTCCAACGAGACCAAGCTGATAAGCCTGGATCTTTCCGACGCCTACGGCGGCGACCTGCGGTTCAAGCTTCTTGGCTACTTCGATACCGCCATGAGCTACAACACCAGACTCACCAGCCGCAAGGATCTGCGGCTTATGATGAAGGTCGGGAGTTCGCGCCACCAGGACGCCACGCTCCAGAGCGCGTTCGACTACAGAACGTTCCGCTTCACTCCGAAGGTGGACTACGCCCAGGATATCACAAAGGGCGGGCTTGGCATCGTAACACAGAACACGGAGATCATCACCCCGAGCCTTCTGATAAAGACCGACACGCAACTGCCCAGCGGCCTGAAGCTGCCGTTCATTAAGCGCACTTTCTCTCTCACTCACCGCATAACCTGGACCACCACCCTGACCTACGCCTGCAAGCGATCACCGATCACACTGGCGGACAACAACCGTTTATTCACGCTCAACTCCAGCGCCGACTACGAGGCCGCTAAAAACCTGCGCCTCACTTTCAACGCCGGCATACAGCGGTACTGGCACCGCTACGTTAAAGAGGACGAGTACATTTCTTATCAGGGCGGCTCTACGCTGACCTTCCAGTTCTAAGCCGGGTTCGCCCGCGCGATTTCAGGAGCGCCGAAGCCCGCCAGGCAGGAACAGTGCGAAATCTTGTTTTTAAATCTTTCAAGTATCTGCTGCATGTCCTGCTGCCCGCAACATGCTCTCACTGCATGGAGGACCTGCATTACCTGGAGGCCGGACCGTTGTGCGCGGCCTGCCGCGCCTCCCTTGAGCCGATAACAGGATTGTGCTGTCAGAGATGCGGCTTACCGCTTAAATCCGGAGGAGAGCGCTGTTTCAGCTGCCGCGCGCACGGGGCCGGCGGCTCAGCCATCGACCTTGCGCGCTCCGCGTTCGCGTTCAATCCCGTCCTCAGATCGCTTATTCATGCTTTCAAATACCGCGGCAGAACAGGGCTGGCTGAATCGCTGGGCCAGGAGATGGTCCGGGCCTACGACCTTCGGCCTGAGCTCAGAGCTTATAATTTCGCGCTCGCCGTCCCCCTCTTTAAAGACCGGGAGCGGGAGCGCGGCTTCAACCAGTCCCGGCTCCTGGCCGGAGTCCTGGCCAGGGAACGTAAGCTTTTTCTGCTTGAGGGGGCTGCGGAGAGAATACGTAAGACGCCGCCGCAGGCAGGGCTGTCAAAAGCCGAGCGGCATAAGAATGTGAAGGGCGCCTTCAAAGTGACCGCCCCGGAACTGGTGAGGGGCAGGCGTATCCTTATAATAGACGATGTCTCCACCACCCTTTCCACCGCGGAAGAGCTGGCCAGGACGCTGACCGAGGCCGGGGCCTCCGGCGCCGCGGTCTTCACGCTGGCGCGTGAGCCTGTCAGGAAGGACTTTATATAAAGGATCAGAGAGCGAGGTAAAATCCGGCTCTGGATTTTACGGTCAGAACTCAATATCGAAGATGTGAGCCGAATAAGGAGCCATCTCGGTGAGCAGCAGGCCTTCGGCGAGGCTGTCCGCTTTAAAAGAAAAGAACCTGTCTGAAAGCTCTTCGAAAATAGCGGTATTCTCGCCGGTGCCTTTCATGGGCGTAACCACCAGGCCGCAGGACGGCGAGGCGGAGTAGTTGACGGCCACGATCTTGATAGTGCGCCGCTGCGCCCAACTCCAGGCCAGAATATTACTGCTGGAATGGTTCTGCGGGGAGCACTGGCGCACGTCAAGCAGATTCCACTCCCCGCCGTGGAAGGCAGGATGATCCACTATCTTTAAAAGCTTTTCATAAAACTTGCGCACGGTCAGATCAGCTTTATGTTCCCAGATATCGTTGAGCTGGATCGGCACTTTATGGCGCAGTCCCTCCAGCTGCATATCGGTATAGAACCTGAGCCCCTTAATAGTGGACATTATCACTGCGGCGGCAAAGGCCTTCTCCCGGCCAAAAGCCTCTATTGAAGGAACCTCGTCATGGTTGTCGATGAAGCGAACGGAACGCTTCTGGTAAAGCTTTTCGGCGCGCAGATGCCCTTTCATCTCTTCGGCACCCATGAAGCGCAGACGGTCCAGAGTGACCTTGTCGTAGGTATAATCGAAGCCCATCAGCTGAACCTGCCACTCCAGACCCCAATAGACCTCGGCCAGGAAGATGAACTCCGGATGCGCCGCCTGAACCGTGCGTATTGCGTGATCCCAGAACTCCTCCTCCGGCTTCCTGAACCCGCTCTTACCCAGCAGCCGGCCCCAGGTGCTCTCATGGATATCGTTCAGGGTCAGCATCACCATATCGCAGCGCACGCCATCGCAGACTTCGGCCAGCTGAAGAAGGAGCTCAAGCCGTTTTTCGCGCGTGCGGGGATTGAAGTAATTAAACTGGGCGGAATCGGTCCAGGCCGGGAAATTGGGATCCCGGCCATACGCGACGTAGGTTTTGCGCCCGTTTATTTCCGTCTCAAAAAACCAGTCCGGATGGGCCTTGAAATCGTCCGCCGTGCCGGTGATAAAGCATTCCGGGCATTCCCGGAGGAAAGCGCCGTCCCTGGATGAGTGATTGGAGACAAAATCCAGCAGCAGCTTCATCCCCATGGCGTTCAGCTTTTCTTTGAGAGCCTTGAGTTCCCACTCCAGGCCGAGTTCGGGATTAAGCTGATACCCGTGTACGGAGTAGGGCGAGGAACCTATGGCTTCCTTGTTCAGACCGGGAGAGATATTATTCAGAGCCTCGCAAAGCTTGGCATCGGCTCGCGCCAGCGCGGCGGACGCGGGACTGGGAGCCCATACGCCCATCAACCACACGATGTCGAACCCCAAATGCTTAAGCTCCATCCACTCCTCTTCGGGAATGGAAGAGATCGTCATCTCCCTGAGGGAATATTTCTTCCTCAGAGTTTTGAGCCACAACCTGGCGTTGATCTCTATGAGATGCGGATTAGAACGCAGCACAACGAAGTCTCCTGTCGTCACAAGCGGAATAGCGTACCGAACCCCCGACACCAGTATTATATAAAATACATCAGCGGATATGGGTCCGCTATGGCAGTAGCGGCTCCGCGGGGCCCCGTGGAGCGCTGGCTATAATCTTCCCGCCCGCAAAACGTCAGGGCTGTCAGATCCCCGCGCCACCGGCAGCCGGAGGTTTGGCCGCAAGCCAGCGGAGGGCCAGCTTATAAGTAATGAAGGAGAAGATGAATATGAGCAGAACGCCTGTAAGGATCACGCGTTTCACCCAGAAAGCGTAAGCGTAATTCAGCGGCGTGACGGCATCCGCCGTTTCGAAAATCCACCAGCGCGTGCCGCTTACTCTGGACACGGAAACAAACTGCGTGCGCCCCTTAATAAAGTTTCCTGTCTTAAGATCGTCAAATCCCTTTGCAGCCGCGGCGTTCACCACGCGGAGCACTTCGGCCGGAGCCTTTATTCCGGGCTTCATTATGGAATATCCCAGAGAATCGCTGATCAGCTGGCCTCCGGCGTCCAGAAGGCCTAGGTCTCCGTACGAAGATCGGCCCATGATACGCACAGCCTCTCCGAGGTAGGCCAGGCTCATGCGCGCCAGCAGAAAGCTCCCGTCCCTGGCGCCGCGGCCCGCCGGAATCGGCGCTATCATGACAAGGACTGGCGGAGTATATTCTCCGTACTCCACCGCCCCAGCCGGAGAAAGCCCGGCGACGGTCTTTTTAAACAACTCTGTCTTTGAATGGTCCTGAAGGCCGCTGGAAGAGGCCTGCCCTGTTCTCAGAGTTTCCTTTCCGGAGGCCGATAGCACGGCGAACCCGGAATATATGCTGGGATTATCCTTTATCCGGCTCTCCAGCATTTTCCTCCTGGCTTCTCCAGAAGTGCTGATAAAACCGGGCGACGCCGCCAGGCCGGCAGCGTTATAATTGCGCTCCAGCAGGTCGGCCGCGGTATTGGCGGCCGTCCTCGTCCTGAGGCCCATGCGGCCGAGAACTTCCATCTTTTCCAGTTCCTTGTAGCCGCGGGCGAAATGCAGGCTCAGCACGAGAAAAGGCAACAGGAACATGAAAGCCACCGTGGCCATGAATTTATATTTTAAGCCGCCGTTCATAATATCGCTCCCCGTGCGCGAGGACGCCGGTTCTCCCGGGCCTCACGGAATCATTTGTCCCCGCCGCCCAAATTATATTAAATGTAACAGGGCCGCGCGCGCTGCAGGAGTTAATTACATGATCAAGGAACTGACGCTGGAATTCAAAAAAATAGTAGGCGAGGGGAAAGCCCTCGGCCGCCACGACGGGAAAGTGGTATTCGCCTACGGCGTGCTGCCAGGCGAAACGGCCCGCGTCCGCGTAACCATGGAAAAGCGCAATTTCATGGAGGCGGAACTTATTGAAGTGCTGACCCCCTCCGCGCGAAGGGTCGCGCCGAAAGAGGACCACTATTTAAGCTGCTCCCCCTGGCAGATCATGGACTACCCGCTGCAGGCCGAGATCAAAAAAGGCCTGGTAGAAGACCTGCTGTACCAGACCACCAAAGAGATTGTCCGCCTGGACAAGTTCTACGAGGCTAAAACGCTTTTCGGCTACCGCACCAAGATAGAGTACAGCTTCACGATCGACAACGGGAAACTGGCCTTCGCTTTTCATAAGCGCGGCAACTACCGGGACATGTACTCACTGCCGGAAGGCTGCGCGCTTATGAGCGGCGCGACTAACGTTATCGCTCTCAAAATACTCGAGGCGCTCAACACGGCCGGTCTCACCACCTCCGACCTCAAGACCCTCATCTTCCGCGAGGCGAAAAACACCGGCGAGCGGCTGGCGGTTTTGTTCCTGAAAAGGAAGGACATCGCTCTGCCGGAATTCAGGCTGGAGGGACTGAGCGGCTTTATAGCCGCATACTCAAACCCCTTAAGCCCCATGAGTTCCGCCGACGAGATTATCAGCGCCTGGGGCAACGATTTCGTAACTGAGAAGGTCTGCGACACCATGTTGTCATACGGTTTTGACTGCTTTTTCCAGAACAATATGGAGCTTTTTGAAGAAGCCCTGAAGGAAATACGCGCCGCTTCATTCAAATGCGGGAAGATCATAGACCTCTACTCCGGGGTCGGCGCCATAGGCCTGGCGCTCCGGGATATGGGAGAGAAGATCTACGCGGTAGAATCGGTGCCGAGTTCAGTTAAATACGCCCGGCTGAACGCGGCGCAGAATAAAGCGGAAAATTTTGAGGTGCTCTGCTCGATGATGGAAAAAGCCGATGCCTCCCTGCTGCGTGACGCGGACATACTGGTGCTGGACCCCCCGAGGGCTGGGCTGCATCAGAAAGTGGTGAGGAATATAATGGAATTACTGCCGAAGAAGATAATTTACCTTTCATGCAACCCGATAACCCAGGGGCGGGACGCAGCCTTCTTCCTTGAAAAATACAAGCTGGTCCGCAGCGCGGCTTTCGACTTCTACCCCAACACCCCGCATATGGAAACCCTGCTGGTCTTTGACAGGAACTAGCCTATGGCTGTGCCGTAACAAGCGCTATGCGCCTCAAAACGGCCTAGCCTATGGCTGTGCCGTAACAAGCGCTATGCGCCTCAAAACGTAGGGGGAACCGCGGAGCGGTGCCCGCCTGTGGGTCAATCTTCCGGAAGGGGTCCCGCCTAGCCTATGGCCTTCAGACGGCCTGAGGTCAGACGGTTTTCTTCAGGTGCCACAGGTACTCGATATTCCCCTTGGCGCCTTTGATGGGCGATTCCATCAGGCCTGCTTCCGAAAGTTCCTTAAGCTCTTCAGAAACGAATTTCCGCAATCCGGCCACGGCTTTCAGCCTTGAGTCATCGTCCCTGACAATGCCGCGCTTCAGGTCCCGGGGCTCCAGCTCGAACTGCGGTTTTATAAGAGCGATAATTTGCGCGGCGCCGGCGACGGCATTCAGGACAGGACCGAGAATAAGCTTCAGCGAGATGAAAGAGACATCAATGGCCGCTATTTCCGGCGGTTCCTGAAAAACATCCGGTTTCAGGAACCTGGCGTTGGTCCGCGGGATAAAGACTACTTTGGGATGGTTCCTGATCTTTTCATGGATCTGCCCTTCCCCTACGTCAACAGCGTACACCCTCTCAGCCCCCTCCTGCAGAAAACAATCGGAAAACCCGCCTGTCGCTGCGCCCACGTCCAGGCAGATCCTGCCTCTAACGTCTATTTTAAAATTATCCACGGCCCCTTTGAGCTTAAGGCCGCCCCTGGAGACATATGGGCAATCCGCTTTGATTATCTCTATCAGGTCGGCCTCTTTAACGGACTTCCCGGCCTTATCGGCCTGCAGGCCGTTAACTTTAACCAACCCGGCCATTATCGAGGCCTGGGCCTTCTCCCGGGACTCGAACAGCCCCCGTGCAACGCAGGCGATATCCAGTCGGATTTTCATAGAGGAATAACGCTGCCGGCCGGCTAATCTTTTAGTTCTTCTTCGAATTTTTCCAGCTTCAATTTACCCTCGGCATCTTTCCGGAGTATCTCAATTTTGCGCTTGATCTCCTCCAGTTTCTCCAAAAGCTCTTTTGAGATGCCCACCCCCTCTTCGAACAGAGAGAGAGATTCCTCTATAGGGGTTTGCTCATCCTCAAGCTTTGCTACGATCTCTTCAAGCTTGCCCAGCTTTTCCTCAAAACCACCGGCATTGGCTTTTTTTACCATAAATTCTCCTGTTCGTGTTCCTTGTCAGTTTTTTCTACGCCGCCGCGCCGCGTTCTCCCGGTTTCCCTGACAGCGCTTCCGGAATCCGGCGGTTTCTCACTTGCGGCCTGCGTCTTGCGCTCTGTGGCCGCCGTATTCTCTCCGGCCGGAGGGAGCGCGGTGATAACCTCGGCGTCGGCCCTGCCCTCCGAGAACTGCAGGGACAACCGGTCACCGGCGCGCAGGCCGGCGGCGGTTTTTACGGCCTTTCCGCTGCTGTTCTTAACGATCGCGTAACCTTTCTTAAGCGGAAAAAGCGGACTGAGAGCTTTTAGCTTCTCGGTCTGCAGTGTCAGCCTTTCCATTGAACGGCGCATCTTATCGCCGGAACTATCCAGCAGCCCGTCCACTGCCCGGTCAAGGCGCTGTAAAGGCCTCTCGAGCAGGAACAGCGGGTTAACGAGCGCCCGGCTTGAAGCAAGACGCCGGTACTTTCCAGATAGATTTTCGTAGTAAATGCGAAGGCTCTGCAGCAGGCGCCGCTCCAGGCCCGCCACCTGGCCGAGCAGCTCAACTTTGCTCTTCACAACCAGCTCCGCCGCGGCCGATGGCGTGGCGGCCCGCAGATCTGCCACGAAATCCGCTATAGTGAAATCGGTTTCATGGCCCACGCAGGAGATAACCGGTATTCTGGAACCGGCGATCGCCCGCGCTACAATTTCCTCATTAAAGGCCCATAGGTCCTCCATGGAGCCCCCGCCGCGGCCCACCAGTATTACGTCAATGTCAGGATAATTTTCATTCAGGTCCTGAATCGCCTGGGCTATCTCCTCTTTCGCGCCAGAACCCTGAACCTTTACGGGTGCCAGGATGATATGCAGATTGGCGTAGCGGCGCTTAAGTATGGAAAGGATATCTCTGATAGCGGCGCCTGTAGGGGAGGTTACCACGGCGATCTTCTGCGGCAGGGCGGGAAGGGGGCGCTTGCGCGCCGGGTCGAACAGGCCCTCCGCCTGTAATTTTTTCTTCAGCTGCTCGAAAGCGAGCTGGAGGGGCCCTTGGCCGGCTGGCTGCACCTCCCGCGCCATGAGCTGGTACTTGCTTTGCTTGTCGTAGGTGGTGATATTGCCGCGCACACGGACCAGCAAGCCGTTTTCCAGCTCGAACTTGAGGCCTGCCGCGCAGCCGCGGAACAGGACCCCCGAAATATTCGACTCGGCGTCCTTCAGGTCGAAATACGTGTGGCCCAAAGACGAAACCTTCAGCCCGGAGATCTCGCCCTCAACCCAGAGTTCACGGAAAGAGGTCTCCAGCAGGGCCTTTATGCCCCGGCTGAGCTCGCTGACGGTGTATATCTTGGGCGTCATAACAAGGAATCTATAAAAATTGGGAGTACAGGGGGGAGGCGCCCTTCCGCGCGTAGGAAACCCTCCCGTGGTTTCCCTCCAACCCTGTGGGTTGGAGCCTCCCATCCGCTATGCGCTACAGGACACCTCCCCCCTGCCCTCCTTAATAATTTTATTCACTTTATCTAACTTTGCCCGCTCTATCCCTTTCTCTATATGTTGTTATTATCCCTGAGCCTTTTCAGGCGCTTGCCAATCTCGGCTTCAAAGCCCTGTTCCGTCGGCTCGTAAAATTTTTTGGGATCTGGCATATATTCCTGAGCCGTGTAATGGTTCGGGAAATCATGCGGGTATTTATAGCCTTTGCCGTGCCCCAGCGCTTCCCCGTCTTTGGACGCATCCCGTAAATGCATCGGGACCGGCCGCTCGGGGCCTTTGGCGGCTTCCGCCATCGCCTTGTTGATGGCCAGATAAGAGGCGTTGGACTTGGGCGACACGGCGACATAGATGGCCGCCTGCGCCAGCGTTATGCGGCTTTCCGGCATGCCCAGAACTTCCACGGATTTGAACGCGCTCTGGGCGACCAGCAAAGCCATGGGATTGGCGTTGCCCACATCCTCCGAAGCGCAGATAAGTATCCTGCGGGCTAAAAATCTGGGATCCTCACCGGCTTCAAGCATTTTGGCCAGCCAGTAGACCGAAGCGTCCGGGTCGGAGCCGCGCATCGATTTTATAAAGGCGGAGATATGGTCGTAATGCTCATCGGAGCTTTTGTCGTAGCGCAGGCTCCGCCTCTGTATGGACTCCCGGGCGGTTTCCAGATCCAGCCTTCGTTTGCCGTCAGGCCCCGGCGCGGTGGTAACGGCCGCCAGCTCAAGCGCGTTCAGCAGGCGGCGGGCGTCACCCATGGAATTGGAAACCAGATAGTCGGCGGCCTCGCTGCTTAGCTCCACATTAAGGCCTTTAAGGCCCCTTTCATCCGTCAGCGCGCGGGAGAGTATTTTCTTCAGATGGCCCTCTTCGAGCGTCTTAAACTCCACCACGATGAACCTTGAAAGCAGCGCGCCATTTATGTAGAAAAACGGATTTTCCGTGGTCATGCCGATAAGGATGACCTCCCCCTTTTCCACCGAGGGCAGCAGCACGTCCTGCTGTGTGCGGTTAAAGTGATGTATCTCATCCAGGATAAGGAGCACGCGCCGTTGCTCCGCCAGACCGCCGGACAGGCCTTTTGAAAATTCCAGTATTTTTTTAAGCTCCGGCACGCCTGTAGTAGCGGCGTTAAGCTCGAAGGTCCTGGCCTTTGTTTTTAAGGAGATGTAATGGGCGAGCGCCGTCTTGCCGGCGCCCGACGGGCCGTAAAAAACAGCCGATTTCAGGCTATCGGCCTCGATAGCGCGGCGCAGAAGCTTTCCGGCGCCGAGGATGTGCTCCTGGCCTGCGAATTCGCCAAGCTCCAAAGGAGCCAGGCGCGCGGCGAGCGGCGTCCCGTCGCCTGGGGGCGCGCCGGGAATGGACGCATCCGCGCCAGCGGCTCCGGAAGTTTCTTCAAAAAGGGAATCGGGCATATGAAAAAAAGATGAAGGGAGAGCCGCCGCTTCGCGAAAAAATATTACCCACCCCTATCCCTCACAGGCTTCCCGGGTTAAAACAATTCCTTGTCAAGGGCGCTCTCGAGTTTGCCCGCCAGTTCCTCTATTTTTCTGGAATCGGCTTCGGTGGAGTTTTCGGACTTCTGCCTGAGATTATAAAGTTCGGTGGCGAACCCGAACGCCGCCATAAGCGCCAGTTTCGAGTTGTCCGGGATTTGTGTCGCTTCCTCAATCTCGTTTATCTTTTTCTCTACCTGCCCGGCGATGGTGGATATCTCAAGGGGGCCCAGCCCGTCAACCGAAAGGGTTAAAACCCTGCCTTTTATCTTCACCTGGGTCTCTTTACCTGTCATCTGGCTCCTCCGGGAAAAGGGTATCCTGCAGCGTTATGGCTTTCTCTATCCTGGCGGAGACCCTGGCAAGTTTTTTTCTGACCCTGCTTTTAAATTCCGTCAGTTCCCGGGCGCCGGCAGAATTCTTTATGATCTTCTGGCGGTCGGAGGTGAGAGCTTCAACCTGATGCTTGAGGGCTGAGTTTTCCTCTTCAAGTTTGCGTATCAAAGCGATGGAGCTGTCTACCAGTTCTTCGAGCCGCTTTATCTTGGCATGCATGTCCTAATGATTATATTAAAAATTTTTATACAATTACTCTTCAGGGCCGCGGCGGGGGTCCGCCCCGGGGCGCTGAGCGTGGAGCGGGCTATGAGGAGAGGAAAATGCAAAGAGACGCTATCGTAAAATTTTTAGACGCCTATCTGGCCGGCGGCCGGCTAAAAGACGCCTCGCAGAACGGGCTTCAGGTAGAGGGTAAAGCCGTTGTAAAAAAGATAGCGTTCGGCGTTTCCGCTTCACTTGAACTGTTCAAGCGCGCTGCCTCCGCGAAGGCCGATATGATCGTGGTTCATCACGGTCTTTTCTGGGGCCATGCCTGTCCGGTCACATGTCCGCTTAAGGAGAAGCTTGAGCTCCTGCTGGCTAACGGCATAAGCCTTGCCGCCTGGCATTTGCCGCTGGACAGGCATCCCGTGTCCGGAAATAACGCGCAGATATTAAAACTGCTCGGGGCCGGCAGCCAGGAACCTTTCGGCGCATATGACGGCGTGACCATCGGCGTCAAAGGAAAGCTCAAAAAAGCCGCGCGCCTGTCCGGCATAAAACATATTCTCAGCACCGGGCTGGGATCGCGCCCGCTCTCTTTCGATTTCGGTCCGGCCGTGATAAAGACCATCGGCGTCGTTTCAGGCGGCGCGACGCGCATGTTCGAACAGGCCGTGGCGGAGGGCCTGGACCTGTTCATAACCGGGGAGGTGTCTGAATTCGTGCAGGAATACGCGCGCGAGCATAAGGCCAACTTCATCTCGGCGGGACATTACAATACCGAGAAGCCCGGCGTCAGAGCGCTATCCGACCTTTTGAGTAAGAAATTCGGAGTCAAAACAGAATTTATAGATATCCCCAACCCCGTATAGCCTGCAGGGAGGAGGGATGCGTGTATCTTCAGGACCTATTCAGAGCACTTCAGCCTGGGGATGAGAAGTATGGAACATGAAACGGCGAGCACCGAGGCTGAGTTTAAAGCGATACAGAAGCCAACCGACATCTTCTCCGCCAGAAATCCGTTAAGCATGAAGGTAAGCGGCAGGACCGCGTAGCATATCGTGGTCACAACGGCGAAAAAGCGCCCCTTCATCCCGTCCGGAACGGTATGCTGGAACAGCGTCAGGGCCGCTGTGTTCCCCGCCCCGAGCGCCGCTCCGGCTATGAAAAGAAGGGCGCAAATAATATATTTACCTTCCGTGAAATACAACCCCCCGAACGCAAGTCCCAGGAGCAGGACCGACCTGAAAAAAGTTCCGTAAACGCCGGCGCAGCTGCTCCTGAAGCTGGCCGCGATAGAGGTCATGGCGGACCCGAGCGCGAAAAAAGTCTCGAACACGGCCAGCCAGACCACCGATTCCTTCAAAGTAAATTGCACTATCATGGGTATAAGTATCAGCAGCGGCCCGATGAAGAAGTTAAGGGCGGCGAATACCGACAGTAGCGCCAGAAGCGGACGGTTCTTAAAAATATAATTAACGCCGTCTTTGAGCTCCGCCAAATAACCCGCTGAACCGCCTCTCTCTTCCGGCCGCAGGTCCGTCCGGATCAGCAGCACGGCGAAGAAAGAAACAAGGTAGGAGGCTGCGTTCAGAAAAAACGCCCCGACGATCCCGAACGCCGCCATAAGGACGCTCCCCAGCGCAGAGCCGGCCACTCCGGAGAGCTGCATTACCGAGGCGTCGGTCGCGGTGGCGCCGGACAGCTTTTCTGCGGAAGTCAGGCGCAGGATGGAGCTTGAAACAGCCGATTCAAAAAGCGGACCGAAGGCTGAGATGAGAAAACAGAGCGCGTAAAGCGCGGGGAGGGTAAGGCTGTCCGTATAAAGCAGCCAGGCGAGGATAAAAACGCATAAAGCCCTGGCCCCGTCAGCCACCAGCATCACCCGGCGCTTATCCGAGCGGTCGACCAGCGTGCCGAGCGCGGGCCCGA
Organism: uncultured Elusimicrobiaceae bacterium; assembly: GCA_964587805.1. Taxonomy (GTDB): domain Bacteria; phylum Elusimicrobiota; class Elusimicrobia; order Elusimicrobiales; family UBA9959; genus YA12-FULL-51-18. Next base: position 868 of record CAZPMW010000001.1, on the reverse strand, counting down.
ACAGGACAACCGGTATAACGGTCACGCCCATAACCAGGCCAAGCTGGAACTTAGAGTTCACGCCGCTCCGGCTTATGACCCACCAGGCGATGGCGATAGAGAAGAACTTATCGCCCACCGCTGAAATGAGTCGGCCGACGAAGAGCCGCCGGAAATCGGAGAAAAGGGCCAGCGGATGTTCTTTTAACGCAGCAGTCAGGTTCCGCATTGTTTGAAGGCTTTACTCCCCTATTATCTTGACCAGCACTTTTTTATCCCGGCACCCGTCGAATTCTCCGTAGAAGATCTGTTCCCACGGCCCGAAGTCGAGCCCGCCTTTTGTAACCGCCGCCACCACTTCTCTCCCCATGATGGTCCTTTTCAGATGTGCGTCGGCGTTATCTTCCCCCGTCAGGTTATGGCTGTAGCCGTCCTTTGAGAACGGCGCCAGCTTCTCTACCCATTCCAGAAAATCCCTGTGGAGGCCTCTTTCATTGTCATTGATAAATACGCTTGAGGTGATGTGCATGGAGTTCACCAGGCAGAGGCCCTCGCGTATGCCGCTTTTAGCCAGCTCTGCCTCTACCCTCGCAGTCAGGTTGACGATCTCGTATCTTTTCAGGGTGTTAATGTGAATATAGGCCGTATGCGATTTCATTTTCAGCAGCTCCCCGGGCCGAGCGCAGGCCCGCCCTACATTTTACAAATAAAAACAAGAACATGGCTAAGAATAATAATGGCGGAGAGGGTGGGAGTCGAACCCACGGAACCCTTTCAGGCTCACACGCTTTCGAGGCGTGCACCTTCGACCACTCGGACACCTCTCCTTTTATTGCTTTTCTATCCCAACAAAAATTTTCTTTATACCATCCATTTTTGTTGCTCGTTC